>JAEWVY010000228.1 GCA_023396625.1 Pseudomonadota bacterium
TCGACATCGTGCGCGCGCCCAATGCCCAGGGCGAGGGCGAGTACTACGTGCTGGAGGACAACCTGCGCGTGCCCTCCGGCGTGTCCTACATGCTTGAGGACCGCAAGATGATGATGCGGCTGTTCCCGGAGCTGTTCAGCCAGAACCGCGTCGCGCCGGTGGCGCATTACCCCGACCTGCTGCTCGAGACCCTGCGCGCCAGCGCACCGGCCACCACGGCGGAGCCCACGGTGGTGGTGCTCACCCCGGGCATGTACAACAGCGCCTATTTCGAGCACGCCTTCCTGGCCCAGCAGATGGGCGTGGAGCTGGTCGAGGGGCAGGACCTGTTCGTCAAGGACAATTTCGTCTACATGCGCACCACGCGGGGTCCGCGGCGGGTGGACGTGATCTACCGCCGCGTCGACGACGACTTTCTCGACCCCCAGGTGTTCCGGCCCGGCTCGACACTGGGGTGCGCAGGACTCATGGCCGTGTACCGCGCCGGGCACGTCGCCATCTGCAATGCCGTGGGCACCGGCGTGGCGGACGACAAGTCGATCTACCCCTACGTGCCGAAAATGATCGAGTTCTACCTGGGCGAGAAACCGATCTTGAACAACGTGCCCACCTGGATGTGCCGCCACCCGGACGACCTGAAGTACGTGCTGGCCAATCTCAAGGACTTGGTGGTCAAGGAGGTGCACGGCGCGGGTGGCTACGGCATGCTGGTCGGCCCCGCGGCGACGAAGGCCGAGATCGAGGCCTTCGGCAAGGCCGTGCAGGCCAATCCCACGGGCTACATTGCCCAACCGACGCTCAGTCTGTCGAGCTGCCCGACCTACGTGGAGTCCGGCATCGCGCCGCGCCATATCGACCTGCGGCCCTTCGTGTTGAGTGGCCAGGCGGTGCAGATGGTGCCCGGCGGTCTCACGCGGGTGGCGCTCAAGGAGGGGTCGCTCGTCGTGAATTCCTCGCAGGGCGGTGGCACGAAGGACACCTGGATTCTGGAAATCTGAAAGGGAGAACATGATGCTCAGCCGGACCGCCGACCACCTGTACTGGATGAACCGCTACACCGAGCGCGCGGAGAACACCGCCCGCATGCTCAACGTGAGCTACGAAACCTCGCTGCTGCCGCAGTCGGCCGCGGCCGCGCAACTGGGCTGGCAGGGCATCCTGTCCATCAGCGAACTGCTGCCGTCATACACCGCGCTGCATGGCGAGATCACGCCCGAAGGCGTCATGGCCTTCATGGTGAAGGACGAGGACAACCCCTCGTCCATCGTCTCCTGCCTCAAGGCGGCGCGCGAGAACGCGCGGGCGGTGCGGGGCACGCTGACCACCGAGGTCTGGGAAACGCAGAACGCGACCTGGCTCGACGTCAATCGCATGCTGCGCGACGGTGAGTTCGAGCGTGATCCCGGCGCGTTCTTCGAATGGGTCAAGTTTCGCTCGCACCTTTCCCGTGGCGTCACCGTGGGCACCATGCTGATGGACGAGGCGCTGCATTTCATGCGCCTGGGCACGTTTCTGGAGCGGGCCGACAACACGGCCCGGTTGGTGGATGTGAAGTTTCACGCTGTGAACGGCGATTTTTTCGGTTCGGCCAACCACAAGGAGCAGGAATACGATTTCTACCACTGGAGTGCCATCCTGCGCAGCGTGAGCGGCTTCGAGATCTACCGCAAGGTGTATCGCGATGTCATCAAGCCCGAGCGCGTGGCCGAGCTGCTGATGCTGCGTCCGGACATGCCGCGCTCGCTCCACGCCAGCATGAACGAGGTGGTGAACAACCTGCAGCTGGTGTCCGGCGACTCGGGCAGCGACACCCTGCGCCACGCGGGGAAGCTGCGCGCCGACCTGCAATTCGGTCGCATCGACGAGATTCTGTCCACCGGACTGCATGCCTTTTTGACCCAGTTCCTTGACCGGGTCAACAACCTGGGCAGCCGGATCAGCCGCGAATTCCTCGTGCCGGTCACGGCCTGAGACAGGCGCCGCCGTCCGCTCGGGTGGCGAGGGGACGAGGTGCGGCCTGAGACAATCCGGGCATGAGTGAACGAGCCCGCTTTTCCGAACCGTCTGATCCGGCCGACCCGGCCGAACTTCCCGGCCTCTCGACCGAGGCGCCGCGCGCCGACCCGCCTCCCGGGTGGCTGCACATCGATGCGCTCGACATCGAGTCCCAGGGCATCGCCCGGCGACCCGATGGCAAGGTGGTGTTCATCGAAGGCGCCTTGCCCGGGGAATGGGTCACGGCCAATGTCCACCGCAAGAAAAACAACTGGGAAGCCGCCTCGCTGGTGGCCGTGCACCGGGAATCCGCGCAGCGCGTGCGCCCCGGTTGCCCGCACTTCGGCCTGCACACCGGCGCCTGTGGAGGCTGCAAGATGCAGCATCTGCATGCGGCAGCGCAGGTGGCCGTCAAGCAGCGCGTGCTCGAGGACAACCTGTGGCATCTCGGCAAGGTCCGCGCCGAAACCATTCTGCGACCCATCGAAGGGCCTGCCTGGGGCTACCGCTACCGCGCGAGGCTGTCGGTGCGCTATGTGCACCGGAAGGGGGAGGTGCTGATCGGCTTTCACGAACGCAAGAGCCGCTACATTGCCGACATGCGCACCTGTGCCGTGCTGCCAAGCCACGTCAGCACCATGTTGGTGCCGCTGCGCGAGCTGATCGGCCGTCTCGACGCACGTGAAACCTGCCCGCAGATCGAGGTGGCCTGCGGCGACGAGGTGACCGCACTCGTGCTGCGCCACCTGAATCCGCTGAGCGAGGACGACCAGGCGCGGCTGCGCGCGTTTGCCGTGGCCCATGGCGTGCAATGGTGGCTGCAGCCCAAGGGCCCGGACACGGTGCACCTGCTCGATGAAGGGGGCCCCGAACTGGCCTACGCCCTGCCCGAGTTCGGCATCGTCATGCCCTTCAAGCCGACCGACTTCACGCAGGTCAACCCGTACATCAACCGCGTGCTGGTGACCCGCGCCTTGCGGCTGCTCGACGTGCAGCGACACGAACGCGTGATCGACTGGTTTTGTGGCCTGGGCAACTTCACGTTGCCGCTGGCCACCCGGGCGCGCGAGGTCTGCGGCGTCGAAGGCAGCGAGACCCTGGTGGCTCGATCGCGTCAGAATTTCGAGAAAAACAAGGCTTTTCCCAGCGCCAAATCTACATTGTGTGCTACAAAATTCATATCACGCAATCTCTTTGAAATGACGCCGGCGATGCTGGTGAGTGATGGCGTGGCGGACAAGTGGTTGATCGACCCCCCGCGGGAGGGGGCGTTCGCCCTTGTCAAAGCATTGGCCGATCTGCACCAGAGCCGGTTGGGCGCGGAAGGCGCCCCGCCGTTGCCGGCCGACGCGCAGACCTGGTCTCCGCCCAGGCGCATTGTCTATGTCAGCTGCAACCCCGCCACGCTCGCCCGCGACGCGGGCCTGCTGGTCCATCAGGCCGGTTACCGCTGCACATTCGCGGGCGCGGTGAACATGTTTCCACACACCGCACACGTGGAAAGCATGGCGGTGTTCGAGCGGGCGTGAATCCAGGGCGGTATCGCGTGCCAGCGGGTGGTCTCGCGAGCTGAAGAGCGGGCCCGGCACGGCCCGCCACGCGGCTTTGCCGCCACCTCGATGCCACGCCACGCTGCCGCATGCCGCAGAGGGCGGCGAGGTCCGGGGCGGGCCGTCGATGCCATCTCCCTGTCAACCGTCAGCTTGGAGGCGGGTGGAGCGCTTCAGGTGGAGGTGCCGCAACACCATGGGCGTGGCCAGGGCCATGCCGGCCAGTGTGGCCGAGAGACTGGGCGCGACCATGAGCAGCGCTGCGACGAGGCAGGACCACTGTTCCCAGCGTGCCATTTGGACAAGGAAGAAGCGCGACAGCGCCGCGGCCAGGAGCGTGATGCCGAGCACGCAGCCCGAGAACGCGACCAGGAAATCCGGCCAGTTGAAGCCCTTGGTCACGAGAATCAACGAAGGTGAGAAAACGAAGACGAATGGCACGAGGGCCTTGCCCAGGCCCAGTCGGAATGCTGTGACACCGGTTCGAAAGGGTTCACTGCCGGCCATGCCTGCGGCCGCGTAGGCGGCAAGTGCCACCGGCGGCGTGATGTCGGCCAGCACGCCGTAGTAGAACACGAAGAAGTGCGCGACCAGCGGTTCGACGCCCAGTTGAACCAGTGTGGGGGCAGCCACGGTGACCATGATGATGTAGTTCGCGGTGGTGGGGATGCCTGCGCCCATGAGGATGCAGACCGCTCCCGTCATCACGAGGGCGGCGAGCAGGGTCAGCGCCTGCGGTGCGGCCAGGCTGGCAGGCACCCACGAGGTCAGGCTGCCGGCCACGGCCTGCGCCGCGGTGGTGATGATGTAGCTGATCTTGAAGCCCACGCCGGTGAGGGTGACCACCCCGATCACGATGCCCACCGCGGCCGCGGCCGCGCCAACGGCCAGGGCGTATTTGGCGCCTGTCTCGAAAGCCTCGACCAGCGTGGCGTAGCCGATGCGCGTTTGCAGGCGTGCAAGATGCCGCCCGGCGATGACCAGCAGCACGCCGCAGGCGAACAGCGCGATCCTGACGGGCTCTGGAAAGCCGCCAAAGGCCAGCACCACCAGCAACCCGTGCAGCGCGGCCATCAGAAGCCAGTTCCCCAGCCGATTGCCCTTGACGGCTGTGGTCAGGCCAACGATGGCGCAGGAGGTGATGCCCACGAAAGCCGCCAGGTAGGGGGTGCGGCCACTGACCAGGATGCCGATGAGCAGCAGCAGCGGGATCAGCGTCGGCCACCGCATGGCCATGCTCTCGCGCAGACGGGGCATTTCGTCCTGGGTCAGCCCCCGCAGGCCGAAGCGCTTGGCTTCAAAATGGACCTGCATGAAAACGCCGAAAAAATGCATGAACGCCGGCACGGCGGCGGCGGCGATGATGGTCTGATAGGGCACATTGAGAAACTCGATCATCAGGAACGCCGCGGCACCCAGCACCGGCGGGGTGATCTGGCCGCCGGTCGAGGCGGCCGCCTCGACCGCGCCGGCGAACTCGCGCTTGTACCCGACGCGAATCATCGCTGGAATGGTGAGGGACCCCACCGTGACCGCGTTGGCCACCGACGAGCCGGACAGCATGCCGAAAAGGCCCGAACCGAACACGCTGACCTTGGCTGGGCCTCCGGCATACCGCCCGGCCACGCTGGAGGCAATGTCGAGAAACAACTGCCCAAGGCCGATGCG
>JAEWVY010000293.1 GCA_023396625.1 Pseudomonadota bacterium
GTACAGCAGAGAACTCCCCCCAAGCGTCAAGCCCAGCACAGACCAAACCATGGCCCCAGCCAGCTCCGCGTTCCATTGCATGGACTCAGACTCCAGAAGGGTCAACGGTAGTGTTACGAGCAACGCCGCAAGCAGTTGCACGGTATTGGCGGTACGCACATCGCATGGCGCCACGAAACTCTTTTGATAAAGCGTTCCCGCCGTGATGCTCATCAGCGCCGCAAACGCAAACGCCAGATTGGCAGGATTGACCATGGCTCCTGGCGAACCCTGCCCGAATTTGCGGGAAACCACCAGAGCCAAGCCAATGAAACCTAGAAATAGACCCAACCACTGGCGCCTGGAAACCCGATGCGTTCCGGACGGCCCCTGCGCAAGAGAAAGCCAGACAGCGGTCAGCACAGGCTGAATGCCAACGATCAAGGACGACAGTCCGGAGCCCATACCTGCTTTGACGGCGGCCCAAACCCCTCCTAGATACCCCGCATGCATGAGTATGCCCGTCACCGAAAGATGCACCCACTGATCCCGAGTGTCAGGCCACCTCACTCGCATCACAGCAATCCAGGGGATAAAGAAAAGAATGGAAAGGGCGTAGCGAATCGCCAGAAACTTGAACGGTGGTGAATAGGGCATGCCATAGCGAGCCACTATGAAGCCTGTGCTCCAGATCAGCACAAACAAAGCAGGCATGGCCCGGACAAGAACGGACCGGCTGGGGCCGCTCGTCATTTCGCCCGAGCCCTGATTTCTGGCAACGCCTTCCGTAGGTAATAGGCCATTGACCAAACGGTCAAAATCGCCGCGACCCAGATCAAACCCGTGCCCCAAACCCTCGTGTCCACCAGCCCCATCAATCGCCCATCAAACAAAAGGAACGGGATGGCCACCATTTGTACCGTGGTCTTGAGTTTGCCCAGCATATGCACCGCAACGCTCCTGGAGGCGCCTATCTGCGCCATCCATTCACGCAATGCAGATATGGCGATTTCACGCCCAATGATGATCAGCGCGACAAAGGCATCAGCGCGATTCAGATGGACGAGGACCAGCAGTGAAGCACACACAAGGAACTTGTCCGCGACGGGATCGAGAAAGGCGCCAAAAGCGGACGTCTGATTCAGACGCCGTGCCAGATAGCCATCGAGCCAATCCGTCAGTGCAAAAACCGCAAACAGCACGGTAGCAATCAGGTTGCGCTGCTCCTCATGCAACGGCAGGTAAAACACCCCCACGATCAACGGAATCGCGAGGATTCTCGTCCACGTCAAGAGTGTGGGGATCGTCAGAAACATGGGCACATTGTGGCATGTCCTCCACTTGCTCAAACAGAATGACTCTAATGCAAAGCCCGATAGATCGCTTCAGCCAACTCCCTGGAAATGCCTTCTACCGAGGCGATATCTTCCGCACTTGCATCGGCAACACCACGAACCCCACCAAAACGCTGCAATAGACGTGCCCTCTTTTTGGGGCCGATGCCCGGAATCTCCTCCAACCGTCCGCCATTGAAACGGACTTTTGCGCGCGCAGCACGCATCCCAGTGATGGCAAACCGATGTGCTTCGTCTCGAATCTGCGCCACCAACATCAGCGCCGCCGAATCCTGCCCAAGGTAAATCTTGTCTCGCCCGTCAGCAAAGACCAATTCCTCCAGGCCGACCTTCCTTGCCTCTCCTTTTTCCACCCCCACAATCCGGGAGATATTCAAGCCGTAAAACTGAAACACTTCCCGCGCCACCGCAACCTGCCCTTGTCCACCATCGACTAGAACCAGGTCAGGCAATCCAGCCCCTTCACTTTCGCCCGAGGCTTCACCGCGATTCAAAATTTCGGCCAACTTTCCATATCGCCGCATGAGGACTTGACGCATAGCACCATAGTCATCTCCCGGTACTATTCCATCAATCTTGTAGCGGCGATATTCGCTGCTCTGCATCTTGTGGTGATGGTAAACGACACAGGACGCCTGCGTCGCCTCGCCCGATGTGTGTGATATGTCGAAACATTCAATGCGAAACGCATCTGGCTGATCGGGAGCCAGATCCAGGGCATCTATTAGCGCACGCGTACGCGCCTGCTGAGACCCCTCCTCTGCCAGCAACCTAGCCAATTGAATTTCCGCATTTCTCTCAGCCATTTCAAGCCAGACACGTCGCTGTTCGCGAGGGTTGTGCACTGCGGAAATCTTGACACCGTTGTGCAACGACATGGCTCTGAGCAGTCCCATATCGACCGGATGACTCAATACAAGGACGGAGGGCGTCGGTGCCTCAAGATAGTGCTGCGCCATAAAGGCCTCAAGCACCTGCGACTCTGGTGATGGCGCCGTTTTGTCACCTGAAACTGTCGCCTTGGCTTCTTCCTCACCAGACATTGGAAGCCGAAGCGCCAGGGCATCATCAACATGGACAGGAAAATAGGGGCGGTCACCAAGGTGGCGCCCTCCTCGAACCATGGCCAGGTTGATACATGCCCTGCCACCCTGAACCCGGACTGCCAAGACGTCCACATCCTTGTCGCTGGAAGTATCCACTGCCTGTTGATGAAGAACTCTGGACAAAGCCCCGATCTGGTCCCTGACTTCGGCAGCCCCCTCGAAATCCAGCCTCTCGGCACATTCGATCATGCGCCGCTTCAAGTTGCCAAGGACGCCCTCGGTATCTCCATGCAAAAAAGAGGTGGCGCCGGCCACGTCGGCAGAGTAGGCGCCAGCATCAATCAACCCCACACACGGTCCGGAGCAGCGCTTGATTTGAAACAGCAAGCAAGGGCGCGTTCTATGAGAAAAAACCGTGTCCTCGCAGGTCCGTATCCGGAAAACCTTCTGCAGGAGCTGAATCGATTCTTTCACGGCCCAAGCACTGGGATAAGGCCCGAAATACAAGTGCTTTTTGTCAATTGCTCCGCGGTAATAGCTCATCCGGGGAAATTGCGCCGGAGCGGCCAAGCCAATGGTCGAAGCCTCGCTTGACGGGGCAGAAATTCTCAAATAGGGATAACTTTTGTCATCACGAAACAAGATATTGAACTTGGGATTCAACGTCTTGATGAGATTGTTCTCGAGAAGAAACGCCTCGGCCTCCGAACGCACAACCGTCGTCTCAAGCCGGGCAATCTTGCCAACCATGTGATGGATTCGGGTGTCCCCATGGTCTTTCTGGAAGTAGCTCGAGACACGCCTCTTCAGGTTAGCCGCTTTGCCCACGTAGAGCAGCTGCCCCTCGGCATCAAAGTAACGATATACCCCTGGCAGAGTCGGCAAGGCCGATACTTGCGCCAGCAACTGGTCTGGATGCCGTGACGACGGCTCGATCACACGCGCCATCTGATTTTCCCGGTACAAACCGGTCCATTCGGAATCTGAAACGACAACGGGTCACAGCTATAGCTGTAACCCGTTGCTTGATGTTCAATGGTCGGCGTGGCGGGATTCGAACTCGCGACCCCTTGCACCCCATGCAAGTGCGCTACCAGGCTGCGCTACACGCCGACAAGCTTTAAATTATAGCGCCTAATCACCCATCAACAGACAAAAGCTCCCTGATTTCGAACAATTCACGCCTGAAAAAATCGACACCACGTCCCCCAAAGGAAGGGGTGGCTACGTCGTCCTGAGGTACCACGCCACACGGCTCTTGCGGACCATTGTCCGAGCCCACACTGTCAACCTCAGAAAGCTGACCACGCTCGGCCAGCATGGTTTCCTGGAGCTTGTTTCGCGCACCATTGATAGTGAAGCCTTGCTCATACAACAGACCCCGAATCCGCCTGATCATCAGCACTTCGTGATGCTGGTAGTAGCGCCGATTTCCTCTCCGCTTCATTGGCCTCAGCTGGGCGAACTCCTGCTCCCAATAGCGCAGCACATGCGGCTTGACACCGCACAAATCCCCTACTTCGCCAATGGTGAAATATCGCTTTGCAGGAATGGGGGGGAGCATTTTCTCCATGAGGTGCAAATTCCGGAAAGGTCTAGAAGACTACTCCAACTTGGCTTTCCACACCCGAAATTCTCTCCATTTCGTGGCAAATCATCCTTGCAAAAACGGGACAGGCTCTTCGGTCGCACCGCCCTGAAGCTGAACCTTCATCTTATGGCTGGCGTGAAAAACCGCCACTCGCCGCGCATCGATGGGAATCGACTCACCCGTGCGAGGGTTCCGCCCTGGGCGGGGGGCTTTCGTTCGAATTTCAAAATTTCCAAAACCAGAGATACGGACATCGGTCCCATCGACCAAGCTGGCTGCGATCAGATCAAAAAATGCCTCGATCATGTCCTTGGACTCGCGTTTGTTCAAGCCAATCCGCTCAAAAAGCAGATCGGCAAGCTGAGCCTTGGTCAAGGCCGGTGTTTCCAGGCTTTCTACCGTGATTTCCATGGCATCCCTACTTTAAATCTTGACATTGAATCTCAGCCAGACCAGAAATTTATCAAGCCCTTAAACGAGCTCCAAGATTTCTCTCGAGGGATGCGACCACCTCTTGAACAACAGCGTCGATCTGAGCGTCGGTCAGAGAGGTATCGGCGCTGTTGAGCGTGAGACGAACCGCCAGACTCTTTTCTCCAGGCACCAGGCCTGAGCCGCCCTCTTCGCCGCCCTTGCCCGGCTTGGGTCGGTACACGTCGAACAGGATGGCGTTGCGCAGCAGCCCCCCCGTGTCCGCACCCCACACCCGGGCCATCAGTTCGGCGTGGGTCACGGCCTCGGGTACCACCACGGCAAGATCACGCTCCACGGCCTGTTGCCGGGGAACGGGGGTCAACTTGGGCACGGGGCGTGCCAGCACAGCGTCCAGATCGAGTTCAAACAGAACCGGCGCCTGTGCCAGGTCGTAGCCCTGGCGCCACTGCGGATGCAATTCGCCGACATGGCCAATTTCCTTGCCATCGAGCAGCACGCGGGCACAGCGCCCCGGGTGCATGGCCGGATGCGTGGCCGCTTCGAACACGGGATGCAGGGGCGCCAGCAGGGATTGCACATCGCCCTTGATGTCGAAAAAGTCCACCGTGCGGGCCGGGCTGCCCCATTGAAGCGTTTGCGCCGGACCATAGGCCAGACCGGCCACGCGCACGGGTTGGTGGACGCCCTGCACGGTGGCGTCGGAATCGGGCACCGAAAGGTCACGCGCAAATACACGGCCCAACTCGAACACGCGCACGCGATCGGCCTTGCGATCGGTGTTGAACTTCAGAACCTGGATCAGCGACCCGAGCAAAGAGGAACGCATCACGCTCATCTGACTGGCAATGGGATTGAGCAGACGAATCGGCTGCGCGTTGCCCGCCAGTTCGTGTTCCCATCGCTCCTCGACGAAGCTGTAGTTGATGGTTTCCTGGTAGCCCAGGCCGGCCAGCAGGCGCCGCACGGCAAAGGGGCTGCGCCGGGATTCATCACGGATGCGTGCCGTGGTGGGCGCCACCGGCGCGTTCGTGGGCAGGTTGTTGTAACCCACCATGCGCGCCACTTCCTCGATCAGGTCTTCCTCGATGTCCAGATCAAAGCGGTAGGACGGCGGAGTGACCGTGATCACGCCGTTGCCCTCGGTCAGGGGCAGGCCCAGACGTCGCAGAGCGTCGGCGCACTGCGCCTGGCTCAGTGGCATGCCGATGACCTTGGCCGCGCGATCCACACGCAGGGCCACGGGCTTGGCCATGGGCATATTCACCTGGGCATCGTCCAGCGGACCAGCCTCGCCGCCACAAATATCGAGTATGAGTTGCGTGATGCGCTCGATGTGTTCCACCGTCTGCGCGGGATCCACCCCGCGCTCGAAGCGGTGCCCCGCGTCGGTGGAAAAGTTGTAGCGACGCGAGCGGCCGATGATGGCCTTGGGCCACCAGAAGGCGGCCTCGACATAGACGTTGCGCGTGTCGTCGGACACAGCAGTGGCGTCGCCCCCCATGATGCCAGCCAACGATTCCACTTGCGCATCGTCGGCAATCACGCCCACCTTGTCGTCCAGGGCCACCGTGTTGCCGTTGAGCAGCTTGAGCTGCTCGCCGGTCCGCCCCCAACGCACGACCAGACCACCATGAATCTTGTCCAGGTCAAAAATGTGCGACGGACGACCCAACTCGAACATGACGTAGTTCGAAATATCCACCAGCGCTGTGACGCTGCGCTGCCCGCAGCGCGCCAGCCTGTCCACCATCCACTGCGGCGTGACCGCTTTCGGATTGACATTGCGCACGATACGCCCGGAAAAGCGCCCGCACAGATCCGGCGCGGCGACCTGGACCGGCATGCGGTCTGGATGCGCTACGGCCACCTGGGGGAACTGCGGCGGGCGCAACGGAGCACCCGTCAACGCCGACACTTCACGCGCCACCCCGTACACGCTTAGGCAATGTGCCAGATTGGGTGTGAGCTTGAGGGTGAACAGCGTGTCATCCAGATTCAAGTGTTCGCGGATATCCTGGCCCACCGGCGCGTCCGTGGCCAGTTCCAGCAAACCACCATGGTCCTCGGAGAGCTTGAGTTCGCGCGCGGAACACAGCATGCCCTGGCTCTCCACGCCGCGCAGCTTGCCCAGCTTGATCTGGAACGGCTTGCCGTCGTCTCCAGGGGGGAGTTCCGCCCCCACCAGGGCACACGGCACCTTGATGCCGGCTCGGGCATTCGGCGCACCGCAGACGATGTTGAGCAGCGCTCCCTGGCCAGCGTCCACCTGGCACACACGCAGCCGGTCCGCATTGGGGTGCTGCACGGCTTCCTTGATTTCAGCCACCACGATCCTGGTGAAGGGTGGTGCCACCGGACGCAGCTCCTCGACCTCCAGCCCGGCCATGGTGAGGGTCTCTGCCAACTGGGCGGTGGTCAGCGAGGGGTTGCAGAATTCACGCAGCCAGGATTCCGGGAATTGCATAAAGATTACTCAACGTGATGTGAAGCGCGACACCGTGGTGCGGCTCTTCATTGAAACTGGGACAGGAAACGGATATCGCCGTCAAAGAAGAGGCGCAGGTCGTTCACGCCGTAACGCAGCATGGCCAGACGGTCCACGCCCATGCCGAAGGCAAAGCCGATGTGGTGCTCGGGGTCCAGGCCAAAATTCTCGACCACGCGCGGGTGTACCTGCCCGCTGCCGCCCACTTCCAGCCAGCGTCCAGCCTGGGCACCCGACTGGAACTGGATGTCGATTTCCGCGCTCGGCTCGGTAAACGGGAAGTAGCTGGGACGAAAACGCAGTTCCAGGTCCTTGGTTTCAAAAAAACTGTGGCAGAAATCCGTGACCACGACCTTCAAGTCCTTGAAGCTCACCTTCTCGCCCACCCACAGTCCTTCGACCTGATGAAACATGGGCGAATGCGTGGCATCACTGTCCACGCGGAAAGTACGGCCAGGTGCGATCACGCGAATTTCGGGCATGGGCTGGCCCGCATGGGCCTGGGCCAGGTGCTTCTTGACATGCTGCACCGCGTAACGGTTCTGCATGGGACTGGTGTGCGTGCGCAGCAGATAACCGCCCTCCACGTAGAAGGTGTCGTGCATGGCCCGCGCGGGGTGATCCTCGGGAAAGTTCAGCGCGCCGAAGTTGTACCAGTCGTTCTCGATTTCCGGGCCGTCGGCCACGTCAAACCCCATGGAGCCGAAAATCTGCTCGATGCGCTCCATGGACAGCGACACCGGGTGCAAGGTACCCATGCCGCGCTTGCGCCCCGGCAGACTGACATCCAGCGCCTCGGCCTTGAGCTGAAGCTGCAACTCCGCCGCCGCGAGTGCCTGGCGACGCTCCGTGAGCGCGGCCTCGATGCCCTGCTTGGCCTGATTGATCGCCGCGCCGCGGGACTTCTTCTCCTCCACGCTCAAGCTCGCCAGGCCTTTCATCAGCTCGGTGATGCGGCCACTTCTGCCTAGATACTTGGCCTTGGCATCCTCCAACTCAGCAGGAGTCGCAGCCTGCGCAAAGCTCGCGCGGGCACCATTCAGGAGGGCATCCAGCTCATTCATAGTCTTATATACGTAGGTCGAAACAAAAGGGGATTGAAGCCTTCACAAGCCTCAACCCCCTTGATCTATTGCGCAGATCGCTGCCAGATGGTGGGCAGTGATCTTTGTGAATTAAGCGGTCAGCTTGGCTTTGACTTGCTCCACGATGGCACCAAAACCTGCTGCATCATGCACGGCCATGTCGGCCAGCACCTTGCGGTCGATTTCGATCGAAGCCTTCTTCAGGCCGTTGGCAAACTGGCTGTAGGTCAGACCGCACTGACGCGCGGCGGCGTTGATACGGGCAATCCACAACTGACGAAAAACACGCTTCTTGGTTCTGCGATCACGGTAGGCATATTGCCCCGCCTTCATTACCGCTTCTTTGGCAATCCGGAAGACGTTACCGCGACGGCCGCGGAAGCCTTTGGCCAGAGTCAGGACTTTTTTGTGACGGGCACGTGCCGTTACACCACGTTTGACGCGAGGCATCAGTATTCTCCTTGTTCGTCAGTGAATTACAAACCCGCCATGGGCAGCATCTGCGCCATATGACCCATATTGGTCTCATGCACAGCCACAGCACCCCGTAGATGGCGCTTGTTTTTCGTGGTTTTCTTCGTCAGGATGTGGCGCTTAAAGGCTTGGCCACGTTTGACAGTACCACCCGGACGAACGCGAAAACGCTTCTTCGCGCTGCTTTTGGTCTTCATTTTGGGCATTTGGATGCTCCTTCTTTTGCTGTGCTCGTGAGGCGTCTGCAAACATTTGCAGCCTTGATGGCCCCGAGCCACTGTGTGGAAAGCGATGCGATCGCCTTCCGGTGGATCAAAACGGAAACCCCGCCGATCCAAAAATGAAAGGTGTCAATTCCTTCCATTCTTTTGCTAGGAACTCCACTCTCCCCTACTGGGAAAAAGCGTCGCCGTTCCCTGCAAATCTAAACTGCCGCCACCGGAGTTCCGGCATCAATTGCCGGCTTGGCCACCGCTTTCTTGCGCCCGGGTGCGATCATCATCACCATCTGGCGCCCTTCAAGCTTTGGGTATTGCTCCACCACGATCAAATCCACCAATTCATCCCGAATTCTGTTCAGAAGCGCCATACCCAGCTCCTGGTGCGTAATCTCACGCCCTCTGAAGCGCAGCGTGATCTTGCACTTGTCGCCATCAGCCAGAAAGCGCCGGATGTTGCGCATCTTGATGTTGTAGTCCCCCTCGTCGGTGCCCGGGCGGAATTTCACTTCCTTGATTTCAATGATCGTCTGCTTGGCCTTCGCCTCCGCAGCACGCTTTTGCTCCTGATACTTGAACTTCCCGTAGTCCATCAAGCGGCACACCGGGGGATTGGCCGTGGCAGCGATCTCCACCAGATCCACATCCAACTCCCCTGCCATACGCAGCGCCTCGGACAGACTCACGATCCCCAACGGCTCGTTTTCGGGGCCCGAAAGACGCACTTCGGGCGCCATGATTTCACGGTTCAGACGATGCTTGCGCTCCTCGCGTTGGCGACGGTCACGAAATTCAGTAGCGATGGCTCAAATCCTTCACAAATTACTACAAAAAATGCAGCACCACCTGACGTATTCACGCTGGCTAAAGCAGAATTTCCATGAATCAGGCTTTAGAGGCAACATCATTCGACACGCGCTCCAAAAACGCGGCGACCGACATCACACCGAGATCGACATTGCCCCGGGCGCGCACTGCGACAGCACCGGCTTCCTTTTCCTTGTCGCCCACAACAAGGATATACGGGAGCTTCTGCATTGAATGCTCCCGTATTTTATACGTAATTTTCTCGTTCCGTAGGTCAGCCATCGCCCTAAATCCTTGATCCAGCAGCGTTTTAACCACATTTTGCGCATAGGAGGATTGGGAGTCCGTGATATTGAGCACAGCCACCTGCACCGGTGCCAGCCAAGCCGGCAATGCGCCCGCATACTGTTCGATCAGGATTCCAATAAAGCGCTCAAGACTCCCCACGATGGCACGGTGCAACAGGATGGGTCGGTGACGCGCGCCCTCCTCGCCCACATACTCGGCATCCAGTCGCTCAGGCAGATTGGGATCCACCTGCATGGTGCCACACTGCCACTGCCGCCCCAGCGCATCCTTCAGGGTGTATTCGATCTTGGGCCCATAAAATGCCCCTTCGCCCGGTGAAATCTCGAACTCGCATCCTGACGCGCGCAATCCCTCGGCCAAGGCATTCTCCGCCCTGTCCCAGCTTTCCTCGGAGCCTATGCGCTTTTCCGGCCGGGTCGCCAGTTTGTAAATGATGTCGTTGAAACCAAAGTCCCTGTAGACCTTCTGCAGCAAGGTTGTAAAGGCCACACACTCGGCCTGTATCTGGTCTTCGGTACAGAAAATGTGCCCATCGTCCTGCGTGAAGGCACGCACACGCATGATGCCGTGCAGACCACCCGTCGGCTCATTTCTGTGGCACTGGCCAAATTCACCATACCGCAGTGGCAAATCCCGATAACTCTTGATGCCCTGCTTGAAAATCAGGATATGCCCAGGGCAGTTCATCGGCTTGAGCGCGTAGTGGCGTTTCTCCGACTCGGTCGTGAACATGTTCTCGCGGTACTTGTCCCAGTGCCCCGTCTTTTCCCAAAGCGCAGCGTCAAGAATCTGCGGCCCCTTCACCTCCTGGTAGCCATTGCCGCGATAGACGCCCCGCATGTACTGCTCCACCTCCTGCCACACGGTCCATCCCTTGGGGTGCCAGAACACGGTGCCCGGCGAATGCTCATCAAGGTGAAACAAATCCAGCTCGCGACCCAGTTTGCGGTGATCCCGCTTCTCAGCCTCCTCAAGCATCGTCAGATAGTGCTGCAAGTCCTCCTTTGAGGTCCATGCTGTTCCATAGATACGCTGCAGCATTTCGTTGTGATGGTCTCCACGCCAATAGGCACCGGCCACTTTCATCAGCTTGAAGTGCCGGAGTTTTCCCGTTGAAGGCACGTGTGGTCCACGGCACAGATCCTCGAAGCGACCCTCCCGGTACAGCGACACCTCCTCGCCGGCAGGAATCGACCCGATGATTTCGGCCTTGTAGTGCTCCCCAAGCGATTTGAAATAAGCCACAGCCTCATCGCGCGGCAACACCCGGCGGACCACAGGCTCGTCCTTGGCGGCCAGCTCAGTCATCCGCTTTTCGATGGCCGCCAAATCTTCAAGCGTGAATGGACGCTTGTAGGAAAAATCATAGTAGAACCCGTTTTCGATGACAGGGCCAATGGTCACCTGCGCGTCCGGAAACAATTCTTTGACGGCGTATGCCAGCAGATGCGCCGTGGAATGGCGGATCACCTCCAGCCCCTCCGCATCCTTGCCGGTGACGATCGACACATTCGCGTCGGTGGAAATCAATTCACTGAGATCCACCAGCTTGCCGTCAACCTTTCCCGCCAGTGCCGCTTTGGCCAGGCCCGTACCGATGGAGGCGGCCACTTCGGCCACCGTCACTGGTGCAGCGAATTCACGTCGAGAGCCATCAGGGAGCGTGATCTGAATCATGTTCAATGGAAAAGAAGCGAAAAAAACAAAGCGCGGTGGTGGCCGCGCTTTTGGGACTGAGGGAGACACTGCACATATAAGGCGCACGACCAGCGGCCTTCAGGGGTCTGAATACCTCATTGAAGTTCGCGGTGTCATAACCAGGCAACCTTTCTGGCCCAATGTGCGGGTAGAGACGACGAATGGCATCATTCTAGCCGCTTGGCTCCAACACCGCCTCCGAGCACCATTCGCCGCATGTGTGAACAACTGGTAAAGCTTGCATTCGGCAGACACCGAGTGCACCCACTGGGCTCATGAGCCGTTAGCATGTTCAAAGACTACCCAGTTTCGGATGGTCATCATCAGGAGACTTGCCATGAAATTTCCATTTTCGTTGCGCATCGCCACACTGGGCTCGACTGCAAGCCTGTTTCTGTCGGGGTGTGTCGTTGCCCCCTATCCCGCTGGACAAGGGGTCTACACCCAGCCAGATGCGGGTCAAGCCGAAGTCGTCGTGGGTGTGGCTCCACCTGCACCCTACGTCGAGGTGATTCCTGTCGCCCCCTTCGTTGGCGCCGTCTGGATCAACGGTTACTGGGGCTGGTCCCAGGGACGGCATCATTGGGTGCCCGGCCGCTACGTGCAGCCACGTCCTGGCCATCACTGGGAGCCCCATCGCTGGAGCCAGGG
>JAEWVY010000310.1 GCA_023396625.1 Pseudomonadota bacterium
CCAGACGTTCAACGAAGTCGCCCAGGCCGTGACGGCGTTTCATGGCCATGGCGAGATCGAATACATTCCCTTCCCCGATCACCTGCGCGGCGTCTACCAAAGCTTCACCGAAGCCGACATGCGCGCCCTCAGGGCCGCAGGTTGCGACTTGCCCTTCATGCCGGTCGAACAGGGCGTTCCACGCTACCTCGAATGGTTGTCCCGGTCCTGAACGCGGAAAGACCGCGCCTTTCGACGCCCACCCGGCCTGAAGCAGGGTGGGCACGGTGGCCGGCGTGAAGGCGCAAGACCGCATCCTGATCGTGGGGCCATCGTGGGTGGGCGACATGGTGATGGCCCAAGCCTTGTTCATGGTGCTGCGAACGCAGCATCCATCGACGCAGATCGATGTGCTCGCACCAGGCTGGTCGCTGCCACTGCTGGCCCGCATGCCCGAAGTCGCGCGAGGGATCACCATGCCTCTTGGGCATGGCGAGCTGGCCCTTGGCCGCCGCTGGCGCCTGGGACGAAGCCTGCGCGGCCGCTACACACGTGCCATCGTGCTGCCGGGCTCGCTCAAATCCGCGCTGATTCCCTACTGGGCCGGCATTCCGCGGCGAACGGGTTACCGGGGCGAACACCGCTATGGTCTGATCAACGACATGCGCACACTGGACAGGGCGCAACTCCCGATGACAGTGCAGCGCTTCGTGGCCTTGGGCAAGGAAACGTCGGCCCCCATGCCAGAGCCTTTGCCGCGCCCCAGGCTGCAAACTAGCCGGGACAACCGGGAGCGCCTGGTGGCACGTTTGCGGCTCGACCTCCTGCGACCCGCGATCGCCTTCATGCCGGGCGCGGAATATGGACCGGCAAAACAGTGGCCTCTGGCACATTTCACCCAGCTTGCTCGCGAGTTGGTGGCGCAAGGCCGGCAGGTCTGGGTCCTGGGCTCGGCACGAGATGCCGCAGCGGGTGAAACCATAGCCACCGAGGCCGGGACCGGGGTGCGAAATTTCTGTGGTCAAACCCATCTGGAAGACGCGGTTGACTTGCTCGGGCTTGCTCACGCGTGTGTCACCAACGACTCCGGCCTGATGCACATCGCCGCTGCCCTCGACGTGCCGGCGATCGCCCTGTTTGGTTCCACATCCGCGCAGCACACGCCCCCCCTGTCGACCAGAGCCCAGGTCCTGAACCTGGGTCTCGACTGCTCGCCCTGCTTCAAGCGTACCTGCCCGCTCGGACACACGCGATGTCTGGTCGACATCCGGCCCGAACATGTCCTGGCCCAGCTTTCGAGGATCGCGGATGACTGAGATGACCGCGACACCCCAGAAGAGGGGTTACGACTGGAGCCACGGAAGCGAGCTGGCTGCACGGTGGATGGCCGTGGCCAGCGCTGCCGCCTTGCTGCTGCCCACGATGTGGCTGAGCCTGTCGACATTGCTGTTCCTTGTTTTCTGGATTGCCGCGGGCAACTTCAGGGAACGCTGGCAGCAGCTGCGGCGACAGCCGGTGGCTCTCGCCAGCCTGCTTCTGCTGGTTTGGCTGGCGTTCACCGTCCTCTGGTCCCCCGTCACCTGGACACAGGCGCTGGGAAACTGGTGGCAATACCGAGAGCTGCTGCTGCTGGCGCTGATGCTCTCCATCGTGAATGAGGCCCTATGGGGCTGGCGCATGCTCCGTGCGTTTCTGGCCCTGTTTTTCGTCACGTTGTTGTTGTCCTACGGGCAGTGGCTGGGATGGGTCCCTCCCAACCGCTGGCGCACGCCATCGGCCTTCACGTCGCATATCGCCTATTCGATCATGCTCGCGTTCGTGTGCTGGACCTGCTTGTGGCTGGCGCTGTCAGCCCCCCGCCGTCGGTGGCTATGGGTCGGCTATGGAGCGATGGCTTTTTTCAACCTGTTCTTCGTGAATACCGGACGCACAGGCCAGGCCGTTTTTCTGGCGTTGCTGGCGTTGACCCTTCTGCAGCGCTGGCGCTGGCGCGGCGCACTCGCGGCGATCGCCCTCGTTTCCGTCCTGGTCGCCGGCCTCTATGCTTTTTCCCCGACTTTTCACGCCCGCGTTGTCGAAGGCCTGGGGGACTTTGAGCAGCAGCGCACCGGACATGTCAGCACGTCACTGGCCTTTCGCCTGGAATTCTGGAAGACCAGCCTGGAACTCGGTGCACGCCACCCTGTTTTCGGTGGGGGCATGGCCAGCTATCGCGTGGAATACGAACAGATGGCGCAGACCAAGGGATGGACCGGGGACCGGCTGTCACGCAACCCGCACAGTGAATATCTGCTCATCTGGACCCAAGGCGGCATCGTGGGCCTGCTCCTGTTACTGTTTCTGGGGTGGGCCCAATGGCAGGGAAGCAAGCAGCTGCCCGTCCCGGCCCGCCCCATGGCGCAGTGCCTGACAGCCACCGTGGCCATCGGCGCCCTGTTCAACTCCTCCTTGCTCGACAACCAGGATGGCCATTTTTACGCCATCTTGACCGCAACCCTGTGGAGCCTGCGGTCATGGAGAATGGCCTGATGAGCCTGTCGGTCATCCTGATCACTCGCAACGAAGCCGCGCGCTTGCGCGACGTGCTGCAGGCCGTGGCCTGGGCCGACGAGATTGTCGTGGTGGATTCTGGCAGCACGGACGATACCGTCGCCATCGCGAGAAGCTTCGGCGCCAAGGTGGCGGTCACTCAACACTGGCCCGGTTTTGGGCCCCAGAAAAATCTGGCGCTGGACCAGGCGACAGGTGACTGGGTTTTGTCCATCGACGCCGATGAGGTCGTCACCCCGGCCCTGGCGCAGGAGATCAGGCATGCGATGGCCACGCCCCAGGGCGAGGTCTATGCCCTGCCCCGACTCTCGTTCTTCCTCGGTCGCCCCATGAAACATGGCGGATGGTGGCCGGACCTCGTGCCGCGGCTGTTCAGACGTGGCCATGCCAGGTTCTCGGATGATCTGGTGCATGAACGCTTGGTTTTCGACAGCCGGGCCATCGCGCTGAGAAATCTTCTGCTGCACGACACCATGCCCTCGCTCGAAGACGCGATTTCGAAAATGGACCGCTACTCCAGCGCTGGAGCCCTGCGCATGCACGGCCAGGGACGGACTTCGGGCGTCGGCCGGGCGTTGGCCCATGGGGCATGGACCTTCTTTCGCTGCTACGTCCTGAAGGCGGGCTTCCTGGATGGCGCCGAAGGTTTCGTGCTGGCTGCCGCGAATGCGCAAGGCACCTACTACCGCTACATCAAGCTATGGCTTCTGGGGCGTCCCCCGGCGCAACGGACAATCCCATGACCCCCGCTGTCAGCATCATTGTCACCACCTTCAACTGGCCGCAGGCGCTGGCCAAGGTGTTGCTCGGCCTCGGGCGGCAACTCAGGGCTCCGCTGGAGGTTCTGGTGGCCGATGATGGCTCGGACCAGCAAACAGCCCAGCTCATCGACAGTCTGGCCTCGCGGTTGCCCTTTCCACTTCGCCACGTGTGGCAGGAACACCAGGGGTTTCGGGCCGCACGGGGGCGCAACCGGGCGGCGGCCCTGGCCCGTGGGGACTACCTGATCTTCCTCGATGGTGACTGTGTGCCTTTGCCCGGCTTCGTCGCGGGGCACCTGCGACTGGCCCAGGCACACCGATTCATCGCCGGACAGCGGATTCTGCTCTCCAGGAATCTGACCGAGCAGTGGCTCTTGGAAGGGAAAACGTGGCGTGATGCCGGGCGGATGCAGTGGCTGCTTGGACGCCTTTCCGGTGACATCAACCGCCTCTCGCCGTTACTGAATCTGCCCGATGGCCACTGGAGGCAGCGCGCTCCTTCCCGCTGGGAAGGTGTGAAGACCTGCAACCTGAGCCTCTGGCGATCAGATTTCCTGGCCATCAACGGCTTCGATGAAGCATTCATGGGCTGGGGCCATGAAGACGCCGATTTGGCCGTGCGGCTGATCCGCCACGGGGTGACCCGCAAGGATGGCCGTTTTGCGGCACCGGTGCTTCATCTCTGGCACCCGCCTGCCGCGCGAAGTCAGGAGGCAGGCAACCGGTCCCTGCTGGACCGCACACTGGCAGGGGAAAGACCCGTGGTCGCGCAAGAGGGCCTGAGCCAGCATCTGCAATGCATGACGCTATGAGCGCCAAGCCGCCGGACCGCGTCCTGCTGATCGCCCTGCAGCAAATCGGCGATGTGCTGCTGAGCACCCCGCTGTTGCACAGCCTGCGCATGGCCTGGCCGCAGGCGCGGATCGACGTGCTGGTCTTCGAAGGCACGGGTTCGATCCTGGATGGCAATCCGGATTGCTCCAAGGTGATCGAGGTCCCACGGCGAGGCCCCTGGAGAGCACAGCGGCATGCCTTGTGCCGGATCTTCCGCGCTTACGACCTGGCGGTGACCACCCAGGCCGGGGACAAATCCCATCTCTACGCCCTGGCGGCCGCGCCACGTCGCGCCGGCCTCATCGCGGACCGGGGAGCCTCCAGCCTGTGGAAGCGCTGGTCCTGCAACCCGTGGGTATGGCTGGACGATCTCTCGACACACACCGTGATCCAGAATCTGACGCTGGCCAAAGCCATGGGACTTTCCCCCTGCCCCGTGGTCATCCCGCCAAGAGCGACGACCGGCAGCGCCATGCCCTTCGATCCGCCAGCGTCCTATGCGGTGATTCACCCCTATCCCATGTGGCGATACAAGCGCTGGCCGGAAGAATGTTGGCTCAGTCTGATTTATGCATTGAACCACCGTGGCCTTTTTGTCCTGATCAGCGGCGGCCCTGACCCACAAGAGCGCACCGCGTGCGCCCGCTTGGCGGCGGCCGCAGGAGACCAAACTGTCGATGCATCGGGACGCCTGAGCTTCTCCCAATTGGCCACCCTGCTGCGCGGAGCGCGCCTCTACGTCGGCCCCGACACGGTCACGACCCATCTGGCGGCTGCCTGTGGCACCCCTACCGCGGCGCTCTTCGGACCCAGCAACCCTGTCAAATGGGGGCCGTGGCCCGCAGGCGCGAGCGCTGATGGCAACGCAAGTCCATACGTCATGAGCAAGCAACCCTGGCAACGGGCAGGCAATGTTGCTCTGATTCAAGGTCCCGGGACATGCGTGCCTTGCCGACTGGAGGGCTGCGAGCGACACAAGGGGAGCCACAGTCGCTGCATGGACGAGCTGACCGTGTCCGTCGTGCTGGAAGCCATCACCGGCCTCCTTCAGGATATCCCTCCGTGCGCATCCTGATCGTCAAGACCTCGTCGCTGGGCGATGTCGTGCATATGCTTCCCGCGTTGACGGATGCCGTCCATCGCATCCCCGGACTTCGTGCCGACTGGGTGGTCGAAGAGGCATTCGACGCTGTCCCCCGCTGGCACCCAGCTGTCGACCGCGTGCTACCCGTGGCCATCCGCCGCTGGCGTCGGAGTCTGCTCTCGCGGGCCACCTGGGAGCAGATCGCTGCGTTCCGCGACCGACTCAAGGCCACACCGTACGACGCCGTCATCGACTCTCAGGGTCTGCTGAAGTCGGCCTGGATCGCTTGGTCATCGCGCGGCCCGCGTTGGGGCTTCGACCGCCGGTCCATCCGCGAACCCCTGGCAACCCTGGCCTACCACCGGCGAGCGTATGTCTCGACCAAATGCCATGCCATCGAACGCAATCGTCAGCTTCTGGCCAAGGCACTGGGTTACAGCCTGGACGATCTTGGCTTGGACTACGGCGTGCAGGCCTTTCTCTCCAGCCCCCGGGCCCCCCGCGACTCAGCAGCCTACCCACGCCACGTCATGGCCTTGCATGGCACAAGCCGCATCGACAAGGAGTGGCCGCAGGCTTGCTGGATAGCCCTTGGACATCTTCTTGCCAAACATGGCAGCGGCTTGCTCCTGCCCTGGGGCAATACGCGGGAACAAGAGCGGGCCCAGAGCATCGCATCGCAGGTGCCGGGCTGCCTCGTTCTGCCGCGCCTGGATCTCGACCATCTCGCCGTGCGCATTGGAAGCGCTCCAGCGGTGGTCGGCATGGACACCGGCCTGATGCACATCGCAGCGGCGTTTGGACGACCTGGCGTCGCCCTGTTCCCTGCCACGGCTCCAGAGCTGACCGGGGTCAGGCCGGCGGCTGGATCACCACAGATCCTCAACCTGACCGGCTCCGAGGACATGACCCCCGATCATGTGGGCGCCCAGCTTCTTCGCTTGCTGCCAGACGAAACACGCGCCGTCTGACAGGGCGCCAACCTCGATCTCGAAACGTGAAAAACGCCGCCAGTGAGGCCGCAGCTCAGGCCACCGTGGGCGCTGCGTCAGGCTTCACGGCAGGCGAGCCCCCGCCGGGTCCAGCCGCCGGGGGAACCCGGGGTGTCCAGTCCTTCGGGGGACGGGGGTCGCGCCCCGCCATGATGTCGTCAAGCTGCTCGCCGTCGATGGTTTCCCATTCCAGCAGGGCCTTGGCCATGGCGTGCATCTTGTCGCTGTGGTCTTCGATCAGCTTGCGCGCGAGAGCGTACTGCTGGTCGATGATGCGACGCACCTCGGCATCCACCTTCTCCATGGTTTGCTCGCTCATGTTGGTGGTTTTCGTGACCGAGCGACCCAGGAAGACCTCGCCTTCGTTTTCGGCATAGACCATGGGCCCCAATGCGTCGGTCATGCCATAGCGCATCACCATGTCGCGCGCGATGTGCGTGGCGCGCTCGAAATCGTTGGAAGCGCCAGTGGTCATCTGGTTCATGAACACCTCTTCGGCGATGCGGCCGCCGAAGAGCATGCTGATCTGGTTCAACATGTATTCGCGGTCGTAGCTGTAGCGGTCTTTTTCTGGCAGGCTCATGGTCACACCCAGGGCACGGCCACGCGGGATGATGGTGACCTTGTGCACCGGGTCGCACTTGGGCAGAAGCTTGCCGATCAGCGCATGGCCGGACTCATGGTAGGCGGTGTTGCGGCGTTCTTCCTCGGGCATGACCATGCTCTTGCGCTCGGGGCCCATGAGGATCTTGTCCTTGGCTTTCTCGAAGTCCTGCATCTCGACCACGCGCGCGTTGCGGCGCGCGGCCATCAGGGCCGCCTCGTTGCACAGGTTGGCCAGATCGGCACCGCTCATGCCGGGCGTGCCACGGGCGATAACACCCGCATTGACGTCCTGTCCGATCGGGATCTTGCGCATGTGCACGTTAAGGATTTGCTCACGGCCGCGGATGTCAGGCAGCGTCACATAGACCTGGCGGTCGAAGCGTCCGGGGCGCAGCAGGGCCGCATCCAGGATGTCCGGGCGGTTGGTGGCGGCCACCACGATCACACCCAGGTTGGTCTCGAAGCCGTCCATTTCGACCAGCATCTGATTCAGGGTTTGTTCGCGCTCGTCGTTGCCCCCCATCACCACCGGGCCGCCTCGAGAACGGCCGATGGCGTCGAGTTCGTCGATAAAAATGATGCAAGGTGCTTTTTGACGGGCCTGCTCGAACAAATCCCGCACTCGCGCCGCGCCCACACCGACGAACAATTCGATGAATTCCGAGGCGCTGATATTGAAGAACGGCACACCAGCTTCGCCAGAAACGGCGCGCGCCAGCAAGGTTTTACCGGTACCGGGC
>JAEWVY010000002.1 GCA_023396625.1 Pseudomonadota bacterium
GGCGGGTGCTGGTGAGCTGGTTGATCTCCGCCAGGTCGTCGGAAAACCCAAGGTCCAGCATGCGATCGGCCTCATCGACCACCAGGAACCGGACCTGGTCAAGCTTGATCTGCATGGACCGCTGCAGGTCGAGCAGTCGCCCGGGCGTGGCCACCACGAGATCGGCGTTCTGCAGCTTCGCAATCTGTAGCTGATAGGGCATGCCACCCACAATGTTCGCCACACGCAGGCCACGGCAATGCCGAACCAGATCGATCGCGTCGTGCGCCACCTGCTGCGCCAACTCACGCGTAGGGCAAACCACCAGCGCGCCCGGCGTCGCCGCCTTGAAGTGACGCGGATTGGTCGGATCCTTGCGTTTGGCCCGCTTAGGTGCAGGCTCGCCGCGGGCAACAGCTTCCGCCGTGGCGCGCTCGAAGGCGGCGCGCTCCATGGCGTCGGTCTCGGCACGCGTTTTCAGCAGCGTATGGAGCACGGGCAGCAGGAACGCGGCGGTCTTGCCGCTGCCGGTCTGGCTGGACACCATGAGGTCGATGAAGCGGCGGCTGTCGCCACCATCCTGCGTGCCTGGCAGCGCCTTGGGAATGGTCTGCTGCTGCACCAGCGTGGGTTGGGTATAGCCGAGATCGGCCACGGCCCGGATCAGTTCGGGGGCCAGGCCCAGGAGTTCGAAGCCATTGGGTTCGCGTTCAGGCACGGCCACTTCGGTGGCAGCCGCAAGTCCATCAGCCTCCGTGGTCTGAATGGAGGAACTGGTCGCATTGAATTCGGAAGGCGAAAGTCCGCCCTCCACTGCAAAAGTGTCGGTCATGATTTTTCTCACACGAATGAATGCGCGCCGCGATAGTCAGCAACGCGCTTCGTCGTCAATGGTTAAAAAACATCAACCATCAAACGAATTCCGGGGTACGCATGGCCTGTGGGCCATACCTTGCAAGCTGCAACCCGGTTGACCCGCTCTTCTGTCGGCAAGTCAGATGTGTGAAGGGAGATGCGCAAACTGCCCAGCTTTTCCGTGAGCAGCCGCGCATTATGACATGAAACTAATACTCCTGGGGGCTCAGGCCGCCGTCCGGATGAAATGCGCCCGGTAGTGAGCCAACTCATCGATCGATTCATGCACATCGGCCAGCGCCGTGTGCTTCTGCTGCTTCTTGAACGCCGAATACACCTCGGGACGCCAGCGACGGGCGAGTTCCTTGAGGGTACTGACGTCAAGGTTGCGGTAGTGGAAAAATGCCTCCAGCCGCGGCATGTACTTGACAAGGAAACGCCGGTCCTGACTGATGGTGTTGCCACAAAGAGGCACCGCCCCCTTGGGCGCATACCGGCCGAGGAATTCGAGGATGGCGGCCTCCGCTGCCGCTTCATCGAGCGTGGACGCCCTGACCTTGTCGATCAGGCCGCTTCTGCCGTGCGTGCCCTTGTTCCAGGCGTCCATGCGATCGAGCAGCGCGTCGCTCTGGTGGATCACGAGGACCGGGCCTTCGATGCGCGGCGCGAGGTCAGGGCCGGTCACGATCACCGCGATTTCGAGCAAACGCTCGTTTTCGGGGTCGAGCCCGGTCATTTCACAGTCGATCCAAACAAGGTTCTGATCGGATTTGGCCAAACTCACCGTCCCAGCCACCGTGGAGGATTCCATTGCTTCAGTCATGGCTGGGATTGTCGCCCATGTCACAGGCTCCTCGCGACCATGCCGGGCGGCGCCGGGGCGCTGAAATTGCGCCTAAACTTCCCGCCCATGCCCATTGCCCTCACCCCCTCATTGACGACCACACTCGTTTTCGCTGGCGCGCTGCTCGCGGGCCTGCTGTTGCGCCTGTGGCTGGCCACACGCCAGATTCGCCACGTGGCGCGGCACCGTGGCGAGGTGCCCGCCGCATTTGCACACGCCATCAGTCTGCAGGCCCACCAGAAGGCTGCCGACTACACCGTGGTCAAGGCGCGGTTCAGCCTGCTGGAAATGGCGATGGGAGCCGCCGTGCTGCTGGGATGGACACTGCTTGGCGGGCTGGATCTGCTGAATCAGACGCTGCTGGCCCGATGGGGCGGCGGCATGACACAACAGCTCGCCCTGCTTGCCGGTTTTGCGCTGATCAGCGGCGCGATCGACCTTCCCATCGCCCTGTACCAAACCTTCGTGATCGAGCAGCGCTTCGGCTTCAACCGCATGACCCCCGGGCTCTGGCTCGCGGACCTCGCCAAGTCCACGCTGGTTGGCGCGGCGGTGGGCCTTCCCGTGGCCGCGCTGATCCTCTGGCTCATGGGTTCGGCAGGAAACGCCTGGTGGCTCTGGGCCTGGGGCGCCTGGATGGGTTTCAATCTGCTTTTGCTGCTGATCTATCCGGCGTTCATCGCGCCCCTGTTCAACAGATTCGAGCCGCTCGAGGATGCTTCGCTGAAAAGCCGCGTCACCGCGTTGATGCAGCGCTGCGGCTTCGCTGCCAAAGGCTTGTACGTGATGGACGGAAGCCGCCGCAGCGCGCACGGCAACGCCTATTTCACCGGTTTCGGCGCGGCCCGGCGCGTGGTCTTTTTCGACACTCTGCTGCGCCAACTCGAACCTGCGGAAGTCGAGGCTGTGCTGGCCCACGAATTGGGGCATTTCAGGCACCGGCACATCCTCCAGCGTGTGGCCGGGCTGTTCACCCTGAGCCTGGCGGGCTTTGCACTGTTGGGGTGGCTGTCCGGCCAGGCCTGGTTCTACGTGGGACTCGGCGTGACCCCGAATCTTGGCACGGCACTCGGTGCGCCGAATGATGCGCTGGCACTCGTCCTGTTTCTGCTGGCAACGCCGGTATTCTCTGTTTTCCTCTCCCCGCTGTTCGCCCAGTGGTCACGCCGGCATGAATTCGAAGCCGATGCCTACGCCGTCACGCAAACCAGCGCCTCGGCTCTCGCGCGCGCCCTGCTCAAGCTGTATCAGGACAATGCCGCCACACTCACCCCTGATCCGGTCTACGTGCGCTTCCACTACTCCCATCCCAGCGCAGCCGAACGACTGGCCCGGCTGGGTCCCGCCCTCCCGGAGGGTGCATGATATTTTCAGAAAAAACGATTGATATCCAGCATGAACAGGATATTGTTTGCTATTAATTTGATACTCATTTTGCATGCCAATTTCAACAGCGTGTTGCGTTTGAACGCCTTGCCTGCGATAGCCACCAAATGAAATCCCCCTCGCACAGTGGCGCCCCGCTGGAAGCCGGCCTCGTGGTCGCTGGGCATGGGCGCCATTGCGTGGTGGAAACAGCCGCAGGCCGGCGCGTGATCTGTCACCCCCGAGGAAAGAAGGCGCAGGCCGTCGTGGGCGATCAGGTTCTCTGGCAGCCGTCGAGGGACGAAGGCACGATCGAACATGTGCAGACGCGTCGCAACCTGTTTTACCGGCGCGACGAGATCCGCACCAAGTCCTTCGCAGCCAACCTCGACCAGGTGCTGATCCTGATCGCCGCAGAGCCCGAATTCTCGGAAAACCAACTCGCACGCGCGCTGATCGCCGCCGAAGCCGAACACATCACCCCGGTTATCGCGCTCAACAAAAGCGACCTGGCGGCACCTTTCGCCGAGGCCTGGGAGCGACTCGCGCCATATCGCGCCATGGGCTATCCCATGCTCGCGCTCGCGCTCAAGACCTGCAGCGACGCGGAACTGCTGCCCCTGCGGGAGAGAGTGTCAGGCAAAACAACCCTGGTGCTGGGACCGTCCGGCGCCGGGAAGAGCACGCTGATCAACCGGCTGGTGCCGGGGGCCCTCGTGCAGACCCGGGAAATCTCCCAGGCGCTGCGCACGGGAAAACACACCACCACCAGCACCAGCTGGTACTGGGTGGACCGTGCACACCACAGCGCGTTGATCGACTCCCCTGGCTTTCAGGAGTTTGGCCTGCAACATATCGATCCGGCGCAACTGGCCGCCTACATGCCCGACCTGAAGGTCCATGTGCCTGCGTGCCGTTTCTACAACTGCACCCACCTCCATGAGCCAGGCTGCGGCGTCATTTCAGCAATGAAAAACGGGGATGGCCAGCACCAAATCAGCGAAGATCGCTATAAAATTTACAGCGACCTGTTCGCTGAACTGAGCCGGCCACGATACTGACCATCATCGGTCGAACGCCAGGGCCCGATGCCCCCCGAGGTCCAGGCGTGGCAGGAGGAGGCCCTAGCCCAGCAACCGTGCCAGGGTCAGCAGCGCCAGCAGCAGCAGCCACAGCACCACGGAGCGCCAGACCAGCCCCACCACTTGCGTGAGATGGGCCGGATCGGGCTCCCGTCCCTGGACACCGGCAAGTGATTCGCCCGGGGGGGGCTCGCTGCCGCCTTCCCCCCCAGCCGAGCCGGCCGGCCGAAGAGCAGCGCCTCCCAGGCGGACATTGATGGCTCCTCCCGTGGCGGCGAGGATCACGCCATCATTGTCGGCGTCAGGCTGCTGGACGTGAACGCGCCAGCTGTCGATTGCCTCCTCGAAGCTGCCCACCACGGCAAAGCCCAGGGCCGTCACCCGTGCGGGAAGCCAATCGATCCACGCCCATGCCTTTGCCGAGGCCTGCTGCAAGGCGACACTTTCGTGGGCGACGGCTCCACCCCGCCGTCCCCGACGCGCAACCAGTTCAGCCACACGGTAGAACACGGCGCCCGCCGGGCCCAGCCCCAGCGCCGCCAGCACCGAAAACCAACACAACACACCGAACACGTGGCGGTGTGCCGCCAGCACGGAGTGTTCGATCACGTGCCGGACGATTTCGCTTCGAGGCAGTTCGCTGGCATCCACCCGTTGCCAGCGGGCCAACAGCTGGCGCGCCCGGGCTTCGTCCCCCGCGTCGAGCGCATCCCGAATGGCTGTGAAGTGGTGGCTGAACTGCCGAAACCCCAAGGTCACATACAGGATGGCCGTACTCCAGAGAATGGCCACCGGCCACCCCAGAAGAGTACTGAGCAGCGCATAAACCCCCAGGGTGGCCAGCGCAGGCACACACACGGCCAGACTCCAGGCGAGCCAGCCGTGATGTGATCGCCCCGCGTCGAAATTGCGGCCGACCCACTGCAGCCAGCCGCGCACGCCATGGTGCACGGGATTGTTCCGAGCCAGGGGCCGCACCTGCTCGATCAGCAATGCAAACAGGATGGCGAAGAAACTCATGGAGCCATCATACCGAGCAACCGCCAAGCCCCCATCCCCGGAATGGACCCCCTACGCCGCCAGGAACCGGTAAAGATTGCGCAACATCCCTGCCGTGGCGCCCCAGATGAAGCGCTCGCGGGCCGGCATCCCCCCCGGATCTCTGTAGGGCATGGAGAAC
>JAEWVY010000023.1 GCA_023396625.1 Pseudomonadota bacterium
GCGAATTGCTCCCGATCGGGCACGTCCACGCCTTTGAGCGAGGTCGCCATCGAAAGAAAAAAGCTGGAAATCAATGGCCCCGATGCGCCGCCGATGGTGGAGAGCAGCTTCATGCCGATGCGGTTCAAGGCGTCCGAAACCGGCAGGCCCTGAATGCTGTCGGTCAGGGCCACCACCACCTCGCAGCCGCGGCGCACATTGATGAAGTGGTCGCCATCGCCGATGGCCCGGTCCAGCCCCTCGATATCGGCTTCGGCAGCAATCACCGATGTCTGGACGGCACGAGCGGCGTCAATAATGTCCTGGGTATTCATTCGAATTTCCTTTGGTGCTGATGTCAGCCTGCATTTACGCCTGGAACGCGTCGACCCTGCGGATCGAAATACAGACACTTGGCAGAAGGGCAGACCACGGAGATCTGCTCACCCGGGTGGTAGACCGCGTCCGGGTCGGTACGGACATGGATCTCCACGCCATCGCGTTCAAGAAGCATCTCGTGCTTCACCAGAGAGGCCTCGATCACCCGGCACGGGACGCTTTCCGCGCCCGTCGCAACCCTGACGTCTTCCGGGCGGATCGCGGCGCATGCGGCGCCCGCCGGGATGTTCAGCGCAGGCCAGCCAGCGGGAAGCACGTTGATCGCCGGTGACCCCAACCGCTGGGCCACCTGGAGCGTGGCCGGCGCCTCGTACACTTCCAGCGGCGTGCCGACCTGCTGCACCCGCCCCCCTTCGATGATGGCGATCCTGTCAGCCAGTGTCGTGGCTTCGACCTGGTCGTGCGTCACATAGATCACGGTCGACTGCGTGCGCCGCTGAATACGCTTGAGTTCGACGCGCAGCTCCTCGCGCAGCCGTGCGTCCAGCGATGAAAGCGGTTCGTCCATCAGAAAAACCTTGGGCGATCGAACCAGCGCCCGCCCGATCGCCACGCGCTGCATTTCACCACCCGACAAAGCCGTCGCCTTGCGGTTGAGCAGTGCTTCGATATGGAGCAGCCGGGCCACCTCCGAAACACGCTCGCGTATCTCGGGCTCGGGTGTCCTACGCAACGGCGAGCGCAGCGGAAACGCTATGTTGTCGTAGACATTGAGGTGCGGATACAAGGAGTACTGCTGGAAAACAAACGCGCAGTCCCGGGTCGACGGGAACCGACCCGACACATCCTTTCCATCCATCTCGATCGACCCAGCGTCCGGCTGCTCGAGCCCCGCGATCAGCCGCAACGTCGTGGTCTTTCCCGCGCCACTGGGGCCCAGCACGACGAAGAACTCCCCGTCCCGGACCTCCAGATCGAGGTGGTCCACGGCCACGACATCGCCGAACCGCTTTGTCATGCCCCTGATGCAAATGCTAGCCATGGGACATCCCCTGCCTGTGGGTCACCGTGGTCGCGCTGGGAAGCAGCAGTCCGGTCCCGCTGTCGAACATCACGACCCGCTCGGTCAGGAACTCCAGGCCAACCCCGTCACCCGTCCGTGGGACAGACTGCTTGTCCACAACGACCTTGATCGGGCCGCAGGCCGTCACCACGTCCGCGATCCAGTGGGAGCCGAAGTACTCGACGTGGGCGACCTGTCCGCGCAAGGGGCCTTGGTCGCTCAGCCGCACATGCTCCGGGCGAACGCCCAGCACGGCGGCCTTGCATTCACCACGCACCTGTGGCACCTGGATCTGCGCCCCCGCCAGACTCACGGTGTCCTGTCCGATGCGCACCCCTTCATCGACCGGCACGAAATTCATCGGGGGACGACCGATGAACCCCGCCACGAAGATGCTGCTGGGGAAACGATAGATCCCTTCGGGCGTGTCGGCCTGAAGAATGTCGCCGTGATTCATGACCACGATGTGATCGGCCAAAGCCATGGCTTCGTTCTGATCGTGTGTCACGAAAACCGTGGTCGTCCTGAGCCGATCGTGCAACCGCCTGAGTTCGACGCACATCAGCTCGCGAAACTCGGCATCCAGTGTGCCGAGGGGTTCGTCCATGAGAAACGCCTTGGGTTTGCGAACGATGGCCCGGCCCAGGGCCACGCGCTGCCGGTCTCCCCCGGACAGGCCGCTGATCCGCTGGTCCATCAGATGACCGATGCGCAGGATACCGGCCACTTCATCGAGGCGTCGGTTGATTTCGCTTTTCGGCAGACGCTCGTTGCGCAGCGGAAACGCCAGATTCTCCCGGACGTCAAGATGCGGGTACAACGCAAAGAGCTGGAACACCATCGCGATGTCCCGCTCCCGGGGGCGCCGGTGCGTCACATCCTCGTTGTCCAGCAGAATCTGGCCTCCCGTCGGCAACTCCAGTCCGGCGATCATCCGCAGCGTGGTTGTTTTCCCGCAGCCGCTGGGGCCCAGCAGCACCACGAACTTGCCGTCCTCGAGCACCAGGGACGAATTCCTGACCGCGACGAAGTCGCTGAATCTCTTTTGCAGGTTCCTGAGTTGAATCTGTGCCATGCCACTATTCCCGCGGCAGCTTGCCGGCAACCGTGTAGCCCACGACGCCTGTCAGCAAGACGATGAACGAGTAGGCGTACAGGTCCAGCGAAACCGGCTGCATCAACATGACCAGGCCGACCGCGATCAGGACCATGGTCCCGGTTTCCCAGGGGCCGCGACGAAACCAGCGCTTGCGCGGCGGGGATTCAGGAGTGTTCATTTCCGAATGGCGCCAAAAGTGATTCCACGCAGCAGATGCCTGCGCAGCAGAACCGTGAAAAACAGGACGGGCAGCAGGAACAACGTGGTCCCCGCGGCCATCGCCGGCCAGTCGAGACCGCCTTCGCCGATGATGGTTGGAATGAACGGCGGCGCAGTCTGCGCATGGCCACTGGTCAAAAGCAGCGCGAACGCATATTCATTCCAGGCGAAGATCAGGCAGAAGATCGACGTCGTGGCAATGCCCGTGGCCGCCTGCGGCAGCACGACCTTGACGAAGGCCTGCCAACGCGTGTAACCATCCACCATGGCCGCCTCCTCGTACTCGCGAGGAATCTCGTCCATGAACCCTTTGAGCAGCCACACCGACAGCGAGAGATTCACCACGGTGTACAGCAGGATCAGGCCGAGGTGGGTGTCATTGAGCCCGGCCGCGCGGAACATGAGGTAGACCGGGATCGCCACGGCGATCGGCGGCATCATGCGGGTCGACAGAATGAAAAACAGCAGGTCGTCCTTGCCCGGCACCCTGAACCGCGAAAACGCATAGGCGGCCAGCGTTCCCAGCACGATGGACAGGAACGTCGAGCCGAAGCCCACGATCAGCGAATTGGTGTAACGATCGAGAAAGCGCGACGGCCCCGAAAGCACCATCTGCTGATCGCGAACGATTTTCTCGTACCACGTCGTCGGCGGCGGCAACGCGGCCAATTCCTCGGCGGAGACGCGCGTGCGGGTGGTAAACAGATTCACGAACCCCTCCGCGGAGGGTGGGGCCATGACCTTGGGAGGGTAGGCGATGGCATCCGCGGGGGTTCGCACGCTGGTCATGAAAATCCATGCCAAGGGGATCAGCGAAACCACGGCATAGATGATCACGAGCGCGGCGGCCCACCTGCGCGAGCGGGGCGACGGATCGAGCGGATTGCGGACGGCGGAATTCATCGCTGTTTCACCCGGTCAAGAAAGCGCACGGCGACAAGGGACATGCCGTAGATCGCCACGAACATGACGATGGCCAGCGCCGAGCTGTAGCCCGTTCGCCATTTCTCGAACGCCTCGCGCTTGAGCTTGATCGACGCCAATTCAGTGACCGACCCCGGGCCACCGTTGGTCAATTGGTCCACGAGATCGAACATCTTGAAGTTCTCGATGGCGCGAAACAGGACCGCCAACACGATGAAAGGCAACACCATGGGCAGGGTGATGCGCCAGAATTTTGTCCATTCGGAGGCCCTGTCGATCTCGGCCGCCTCGTAGAGGTAAGGCGGAATCGAGCGCAGGCCAGCCAGCAACAGCAGCATCACGTAGGGAGTCCACATCCTG
>JAEWVY010000163.1 GCA_023396625.1 Pseudomonadota bacterium
TCATTGGGCGCATCGACGATGACCGGCTGCTGCTGGACTGTCGCTGCCTCGACGATGTGGCGCCGGTGCTGTTGCAACTCGAGGCCTTGCGCCAGTCGTTGATCTGAAAAAGAAAGGAAATTTGCCATGACACTTGATCGCCGTCATTTCCTTGCCGCCGCTTCCGGCGCATTGCTCACCGGCTGTGCTGCTTCCAGGCCCACCGCGCCTCTGCCCCTGCTGGCGGGCAGCGCCACCCAGACCATCCTGCCCAAGGGCAAGGCCACACGCATCGTCATTGCCGGCGGCGGCTGGGGCGGCCTGTCCACGGCCAAATGGTTGCGCAAGACCGCACCGCAGGCCGAAGTCATCCTGCTGGAGCGCAGCCCGGTTTTTTTCTCCTGCCCCTTGAGCAACAAATGGCTGATCGATGCCGTGGACACCAACTTCATCACGCACGAATACTTGCGCGTGTCCGAGAAGAACGGCTACCGCTACATCCAGTGCGAGATTCTGGACATCGACCGTGACACCCGCCGTGTGGTGACCAGCCAGGGCGTGCTGGAGTACGACTTCCTCGTCATGGCGCCAGGTATTCGCTACAACTACGAGGCCTGGTTCGGCAACGACCGCCGCGCCGCAGACGCCACGCGGGCCCGTTTCCCGGGTGCCTACATTCCCAACGCCGAGCACTTCACGCTCAAGCGGGCCTTGCACAGCTTCAAGGGCGGCGATTGGGTCATAACCCTGCCACCGCCGCCGCAACGCTGCCCGCCGTCGCCTTACGAGCGTGCCTGCATGGTGGCCTGGTATCTCAAGAGCAACAACATCAAGGGCAAGGTCACCATCCTCGACCACAAGCCGCGCGCCATGCCCATCGGGCCTGGCTTCATGGCCGCTTTCAACGAGCTGTACAAGGACTACATCACCTACGTGCCCAATGCGCACATCCAGGAGATCGACCCCTTCAACCAGCGCATCCGCACCAGCGCCGGTGACATGAAGTTCGACCATGCCGTGCTCATGGCCCCGCATCAGGCCGGCGACCTGGCCTGGAAGGCCGGCGCCGTGGGGCTGAATGCCGAGGGCAAACCCAGCGGCTGGGCCGACGTCGATCCGCTGCGTCTGCACATGAAGAGCGACGACCGCGTCTACGTCATCGGCGATGCGGTCGGCATCGTCGCGCCGAAGTTCCTCTACTATCCCAAGAGCGCCCATGTGGCGAACCGCCATGGCCGCATAGTTGCCGCCTACATCGGTGAGCGCCTGGCCGGACGCGACCCGAAGATCACCTTGCCCGACAACCTCTGCTACATGATGGTGAACGGCAGCCCGCGCGAAGCCATCAGCGTGCAGTTCGACTACACGCTCAACGCCCAGGGCGTGATCCAGCAGGTGCAGATCGACGACAACGACCGTCGTGCCGAACTGGTCGCCGAAAACTTCAAGTGGGCTGGCCACATGTTCGAGGAAATGTTCGGCTGAGATCGCCCCTGCCTCATTCATCAACCTTGATACTGCAACTGAACCCGTAAAGGAATTGCCATGTCTGTGATTGAAAAACTCGACGCCATCGTGACAAGCGTTCTGGAGCCGCTCTCTTTGAAAACCGATGCGCAGGGCCGCTTCCCGCGCGAGGCGATCACGGCCCTGGGCGAGGCCGGTCTGCTCGGCTTGGTGTCGGCCCCGACGGTGGGTGGACAGGGCTTTGGGCTGCGCGAGGCGGTCCAGGTGGTGACCCGTCTGGCACAGACCTGTCCCTCCACCGCCATGGTGGTGTGCATGCACTATTGCGCCACTGCCGTGATCGAGCAGTTCGGCAAAGAACCGGTGCGTCGCGCGGTGGCGGCCGGCAAGCATCTGAGTACGCTGGCATTTTCCGAGGCCGAGTCACGCAGCCACTTCTGGGCGCCGGCCAGCTCGGCCCGTGCCGACGGTTCACAGGTCGTGCTCGATGCCCGCAAGAGCTGGGTGACCTCGGCCTTCGAAGCCGACAGCTATGTCTGGTCCAGCCGTCCTCTGGCGGCGCAAGGCGCCAGCACCCTGTGGCTGGTGGATGCGCGTGCCGCTGGGCTGTCGCAGCCAGGCACCTTCGACGGCTTGGGCCTGCGCGGTAACGCGTCCACGCCGATCACGGCACAGGGTGTGCGTGTGTCTGCCGATGACCGCTTGGGCGAGGACGGCAAGGGCTTCGACGCGATGATGGGCGTGGTGCTGCCCTGGTTCGCCACCCTCAGTGCGGCCTGTTCGATGGGGTTGATGGAAGGCGCGCTGTCTCGTGCGGTGGGCCATGTCGGCAAGACGCAGCACCAGCATCTTGGCACTTCCCTGGCCGATCTGCCCACGATCCGTGCCTATCTGGCGCGCGCGCGTATCAAGACGGATATGGTTCAGACCCTGATCAACGATACGGTCGAGGCTATCGCTTCCAGCCGTGCAGACACCATGCTGCGTGTGCTGGAAACGAAGGCCGCAGCGGCGGAGACGGCGCTGGAGGTGACAGACATCGCCATGCGCGTCTGCGGCGGCGCAGCCTTCCGCAAGGAAGCCGGTATCGAGCGCATGTTCCGCGACGCCCGTGCCGCCAGCGTGATGGCGCCTACGTCGGACGTGCTGTACGACTTCATCGGCAAGGCCGTCACTGGTCAGCCGCTGTTCTGACGGGAGACGCGCGGCATGAACACAACGACACTGGTGATGGGGGCGGTTGCCTACGCACCCAAGGTTGTCACCATCTGGGAGGGCTTCAAGCAGTTCTTCATCCAGAACGGATTGCCCTTCGACTTCATCCTGTACTCGAACTACGAGCGGCAGGTCGAGGCCCAGTTCAACGGCGCCATCCATGTGGCCTGGAACTCGCCTCTGGCCTGGGTGCGCACACGACGCATCGCTGCCAGCCGCAGCCTGGACGTTCAAGCGGTGGCCATGCGCGATACTGACTGCGACCTGCGGTCACTCATCGTGGTGCGGACCGGTAGTTCCGTGCGCTGCGAGGCGGACTTGCGCGGCAAGACCCTGGGGGTGGGCGCTATTGACTCACCCCAAGCCACTCTGATACCGCTCGATCATCTACGCCAGCAGGGCCTGGTAGGAGGACGCGACTTCAGCGTACGCCGTTTCGACGTGCTGGGCGGCAAACATGGAGACCACATCGGCGGCGAGCGTGATGCGGCCCGTGCCCTGCTGGCTGGCGAGGTGGATGCCTGCTGCATGATCGACGGCAACCACTTGGCTTTTGGCCTGGACGGTACCCTGCCGGCCGGTAGCACCCGCATCGTGGGGACTACCGCAGCTTATGATCACTGCAATTTCACCACCAGTCCGGGGGCTCCGGCCGAGCTGATCCAGCGTTTCACCGAACTCTTGCTGGCCATGCGCTGGGACGATCCTCAGGTGCGTCCCTTGCTCGAACTAGAAGGACTGCGCCAATGGCGTGCAGGACGGACCCAAGGCTACGCGCAACTCGAGCGTGCGGTAGACGATGAGAGCTTTTACAGCCATGACGGACGCATCCTCCCCGTCGATTATCGATATTGAGTCGCTCGGACTTGATCAGGGCGGCTTGCTTTTGGTGCGACACGCCCTCGCGTCGCAGCCGCCGGGCGGTGACCTGGGTGTTCGCGGCAGTGCCCCCGGCTGGGAGTCGCACCTGGAGGCTTGGTGCCGACAGCAAGGCCATGTTCTGCGTTTCGAACGGCCCGTCGATGCACCCGTCCAAGCCTGGATCACCCGCAGCATCGACGCCGAAGGACGCTGGAGAGGCGCGCAAGCCACCGGTCACGCGCTATTGCAAGCGGGGGAAGTTCCGGCCGCGCAGGCACTGCCCAGCTGGGGTTTGGCCGCGCGCGGCGCCACCGTGGAAGCCGGTAGCCCGGCCATGGCCTTCACGCTGTCGCGGCGCGACGAGTTGTGGGCGCGCACGGCAGGCGAGCTGTATCGACAGGCCGCTGCCGCCCAGTGGGACCCTGGCACGGCCGTGGATTGGGAGGCTGAATTCGAATTACCCAAGTCGGTCGAGGCGGCAGTGGTGCAGGTCATGACTTACTTGATCGAGAACGAAAACGCAGCGCTGCTGGTGCCGGCGCGCCATCTCGGTCAAGTGCATCCACACTTTCGTGAGGTGCTGCAATTGCTCGCCCTGCAGTGCGCCGACGAGGCACGGCATGTGGAAGTTTTCACACGCCGGGCCACATTGCGCGGCCATGAGCCAGCGCTGTCCACGGCGGGCGGACAGGCATCTTTGCAGACCCTGTTCGATGCGCCTGATTTCTCGCAATCGACCTTTCTGCTCGCCGTCCTGGGCGAAGGCACCTTTGTCAATCTGCTGAACTTTCTGCATGAACATGCGCCCGACCCCGTGACGGCCCAGATCGCCCGGCTCGCTGCGCGCGACGAGGCGCGCCACGTGGCTTTCGGCATGGCACACCTGGAATACCGGCTTGGCGTTGAGCCCGACTATCAAGTCCGGCTTGCCAATGCGGTCGAGCAGCGCTTCGACGAACTGGCCAATACAGGGGGCCTGAACGAAGAGGTCTTCGATGCGCTGGTACTGCTGGCCGCAGGCAGCCTGCTGCCCTCGGCCATTGCGCGCGGACACGAGGCGGTGCAGCGCCTCAAGCGCGAGATGGCCGCTGGACGGCGGGCGCGGCTGGCGCGGCTGGGTTTTGTTCCGGCCGAAGCCGAACGTCTGGCCGAACTTCACACACGGAACTTCATGTAGCCATGATCATCGGTGCCGCAGGCCACATCGACCACGGCAAGACCGCATTGGTGCAGGCGCTTACCGGCGTCGATGCCGATCGCCTGCCGGAAGAGAGGAAACGCGGCATCACCATCGAGCTGGGCTATGCCAGCCTGGCCGGCCCGGACGGGCGGGTCATTTCCTTTGTCGATGTCCCGGGCCACGAGAAACTCGTGCGCACCATGGTGGCGGGGGCCAGCGGCATCGACTACGCGCTGCTGCTCATCGCCGCCGATGACGGCGTCATGCCGCAAACGGTGGAGCACATCGCCATCCTGTCGCTGCTGAGCATCACGCGTGGCGCCATCGTCATCACCAAGATCGATCGCGTTACACCCGAAGTGCTGGAGGAGCGAAAGCAGCAGGCGCAGGCCCTGCTGGCGACGCATGGCCTGAACGACTACGCCGTGCTGGCCGTGTCGGCGCACCGCGGCGACGGCATGCACGAGCTGCGCGAGCACTTGTTTACCGCGGCACGCAGCCAGCCCGCGCGCGAGGTGGATGATGCGGGCTTTCGCATGGGGCTGGACCGTGTCTTCACGCTCGACGGCATCGGCACTGTCGTGGCCGGCAGCATCACCGCCGGCCGCGTGGCGGTGGGCGACAGCCTGTGTCTGGCTCACGATCCGGC
>JAEWVY010000205.1 GCA_023396625.1 Pseudomonadota bacterium
TGACCGTGCCCACGCCGGCGTCGAAGGCCCAGGCGAAATGCCGGGCGGTGTACGGCGCCATGGCGTCGAACTGGCCGCGCATGGGGTTGCGGGGGGTGATGTAGTGTTTCATTCGGTTTCCTGGGACAGGGGTTCACGCGCCTGGATGTGTGCCTTGACCTTGCCGAGCAGCGCGTACAGGGTGTCGATGTCCTGGCTGCCCAGGGGGGAGAAGGCGTCGACGATCCAGGCTTCGTGCGCGCGGGCCATGGTGTCGAAGGCGTGCTGGCCTTCGGGGGTGAGCCGCACCCGCCAGGCGCGCCGGTCGCCCTCGACGCCCATGCGCTCCACCAGCCCTTCGCTGACGAGCTGGTCGGTGATGCCGGTGACGTTGCCGCCTGTCACCATGAGCCGGCGCGAGAGTTCGTTCATGCGCAGGCCCTCGGGCGCGCGTTCGAGCTGGGCCATGAGGTCGAAGCGCGGCAGCGTGGTCTGGAAGTGCTCGCGCAGCGCGCCACGCACCTGTTTTTCGATGAGCTGGGTGCAGGTGAGCAGGCGCAGCCACAGGCGCAAGGCCTCGGGGTGTTCACCATGCACGCGTGCTTCAAGATCCATGGGGCGTGTGTGATATAAAAATGATAGCTAACTATGACCTGGTGACGCTGGATTCTGCCGATTTTTGTCTGGATATTTCGCGGTAGAGCTGTTCCCGGCCCGATGTGTAGGGCCGAGGCCAGTCGACGTCGTGGCTTTGCAGGCGGGCCGCCTCGTGCAGCGTCCAGGCGGGGTCGGCCAGATGGGGGCGGGCCACGGCGCAGAGGTCGGCGCGGCCGGCCGCGATGATGCTGTTGGCGTGGTCGGCCTCGGAGATCGCACCCACGGCCATGGTGGCGATCTGCAGCTCGTTGCGGATGCGGTCGGCAAACGGCGTCTGGTACATGCGGCCGTAGACGGGTCGGGCCTGCCGCGTGGTCTGGCCCGAGGAGACGTCGATGAGGTCGCAGCCCGCGGCCTGGAACAGCCGTGCGATCTCCACCGCGTCTTCCGGCGTGTTGCCCCCTGGCGCCCAGTCGTGCGCCGAGATGCGCACGCTCAGGGGCCGCGCCTCGGGCCAGGCGGCGCGCATGGCGCGGAACACTTCCAGCGGGTAGCGGCAGCGGTTTTCAAGCGTGCCGCCATAGTCGTCGTCGCGCCGGTTCGTCAGCGGGCAGATGAAGCTGGACAGCAGGTAGCCGTGGGCGCAGTGCAGTTCCAGCCAGTCGAAGCCGGCTTCGGCGGCGCGGCGCGTGGCTTGCACGAATTGCTGGGTCAGCAGGTCCATGTCGGCGCGGGTCATGGCCCGCGGGACCTGGTTCTGCGGGCCGTACGCCACGCCGCTGGCGGCCATCAGCGGCCAGTTGCCCGAGGCCAGCGGTTCGTCCGCGCCTTCCCAGCCCACGCGGGTGGAGCCCTTGGGGCCGCTGTGGCCCAGCTGGAGGCCGATCTTCGCGCTGCTGTGGCCATGCACGAAATCCACGATGCGGCGGCACGCCGCCGCCTGCGCGTCGTTCCACAGGCCGGGGCAGCCGGGCGTGATCCGGCCTTCGGGCGTGGGGCTGGTCATCTCCACCATGACCAGGGCGGCGCCGCCCTGGGCACGCGCGCCCAGGTGCACGAGGTGGTAGTCGCCCATCACGCCGTCGACGGCGCTGTACTGCGCCATGGGCGAGACGACGATGCGGTTCTTCAGCGTCAGGCCGCGCAGGCTGTAGGGCGTGAGCATCGGCAGGATGGGCCGGTCGGCCCGCGCGAACCAGCGCTCGTAGCCTTCGAGCCAGGCACGGTCGCGCAGGCGCAGGTTCTCGTGGCTGATCCGTTGGCTGCGGGTGAGCATGGAGTACATGAACTGGGGCGGCGCCATGCGGTCGCAGTAGCGCTGGCCACACACCTCGAACCATTCCATGGCGTTCCAGGCCGCGTTCTGCAGTTTCAGCACTTCGACGGCGCGCAGTGCCTGGTAGCGCGCCAACACTTCGGGAATGCGGTCGGCCGTGTCCCCCAGTTCGATGAATTGCCGGGTCAGCTCGATGGCGTCCTCGATGGCGAGCTTGGTGCCCGAGCCGATGGCGAAATGCGCGGTGTGCACCGCGTCGCCCATCAGCACCACGTGGCTGCGCCCGTTGAAGTGGGACCATTGCGCGCATTTCACGCGCTGGAAGTTCAGCCACGCGGAGCCGCGCAGGTGGCGCGCGTTGGTCATGAGTCTGGCCCCCTGCAGGTTGTTCGCGAACAGGCGCTCGCAGAAGGCGATGGACTGCTCCTGGTCGGCCTTGTCCAGGCCATGGGCCTGCCACACGTGCTCGGGGCATTCGACGATGAAGGTCGTGGTGTCTGCGTCGAACTTGTAGATGTGGGCCTGGAACCAGCCGTGCTCGGTCTTTTCGAACAGGAAGGTGAAGGCGTCGTACAGCTTGTGCGTGCCCAGCCAGATGTAGCGGTTGGGGCGCACCACGATGTCCGGCTGGAAGACGGCTTCGTAGGCCGTGCGGATGCGCGAGTTGATGCCGTCGCTGGCGATGATGAGGTCGGCGTCGGGGTAGTCCAGGTCGGAGTTCACGTCGGTCTCGAACACCAGCTTGACGCCCAGTTGCTCGCACCGCGCCTGCAGGATGTTGAGCAGTTTCTTGCGGCCAATGCCCACGAAGCCGTGCCCGCCGGAGCGCAGCACCTCGCCCTTGAAGTGCAGTTCGATGTCGTCCCAGTGGTTGAAGGCCTGCTGGATTTCCGCCGCGGTGGCCGGGTCCCAGGCCCGCATGTTGTCCATGGTGGCATCGGAGAACACCACGCCCCAGCCGAAGGTGTCGTAGGGCTTGTTGCGCTCGACCACGGTGATGTCGTGCGCGGGGTTGCGCATCTTCATCAGCAAGCCGAAATACAGGCCCGCCGGGCCGCCACCGATGCAGACGATCTTCATGGGCGCTCCAGATCACGAATGATTCATGAAAGAATAGTTTAAATCTAAACAATCTACCGTCAAAAGGGAAAACCCTCGAACCCGGCGCCGTCAGGGCGCACAATGCGGGCTGTGTTTTCTCCGGGGCGCCCCATGCTTTACAAGTTCAGATCCCAGGCGACGGCCGATGTCCTCATGCTGCAGGCCAACGGTGAGCAGATGCTGGAGATCGTGGGCAAGGCCCCCGGCCCCCAGGGCATCCTCACGGTCGAGCAGATGCCGGCCGCCATCGCCGCCCTCGAGGCGGCCGTGGCCACGCACGAGGCCCATGCGCGCCAGCCCGCCGCCGACCGGGACGAAGGCGAAGAAGCCCCCGAGGGCGACGGCGTGATGCTGCGCCAGCGGGCCGCGCCTTTCATCGACATGCTGCGGCGCAGCCTGGCGGCTGGCGAGGCCGTGGTCTGGGGCGTCTGAGGCGCTTGGCGCCCGGCGGTCCGCCCGCGCGCCGCAAGCCTTCACGGGGCGGCGGCTGGGTGGCGCAGGCGCGAAAAAGCCACCCGGCGGTGGCTTTTCCGGCCCGCTCACGCGGGGGCGTCAATCGGCGTACACGCCCGCCGCCTTGATGACGGGTCGCCACTTGGCGATTTCGGCCATCACGAACTTCTTGTGCTCGGCCGGCTCGACGCGCTTGTCCGTCACCACCACGGCGCCGAGGCCTTCCTGCTTCTTGATGAAGTCCGGGTCCTTGAGCGCCACCTTGAGCGCACCGTTGAGCTTGGCGACCACGTCCGCGGGCGTGCCCTTGGGTGCGTACAGGCCATGCCAGATGCTGACGTCGAAGCCCTTGAGGCCGGATTCCTGCAGCGTGGGCAGGTCCTTGAGCGCGGGCGTGGTCAGCCGTTTGGTGGTCGTCACGGCGAAGGCCTTCACTTTTTTAGCCTCGATCTGCGAGGTGGTGTTGGTCGTCTGGTCGCACAGCAGGTCGATCTGGCCGCCGATCAGGTCCGTGATCGCCGGCGCCGTGCCTTTGTAGGGCACCGTGGTCATGTCCACGTCAAGGGCGCTCTGGAACATCAGGCCGCACAGGTGCGAGGCCGCGCCCAGGCCGGCGTTGCCCAGGTTGATCTTGCCTTTGTTGGCGCTGATCCAGGCCGCCAGTTCCTTGTAGTTCTGGGCCGGCAGGCCGGGACGGCCGATCAGGGTCATGGGCACTTCGTTGACCAGCCCCAGGTATTCGAAGTCGTTCTCGACCGAGTAGGACAGCTTGCGGTACAGCGTCGGGCTGGTGGCCATGCCGATGTGGTGCAGGAAGATCGTGTGGCCATCCGGCGCGGCCTTGGCCACCTTGCTGGCGCCGATGGTGCCGCCGGCACCCGCCACGTTGTCCACCACGACGCTCACGCCGCCCAGGGGCTTGCGCATGGCTTCGGCCAGGTCGCGCGCGACGCGGTCGGTGGGCCCGCCGGCGGAAAACGGGACGACGATGCTGATGGGTTTGTCCTTGGCGGGGAAGTCAGCCGCCAGCACGCCCGTGGCGGCCAGGGACGCGGTGGCCAGAAGGGCCAGTGAGAGGATTTTTTTCATGGGGTCTCCATTGCGTGCAGATGCGTTGGAAATCGTATCGGCCCTGTCCGGCCTGGCCATACCCAATACTACTTAGGACCGGGCGGGGAATACCCTTACCTCCGCGGCCCTCCGCCGTCACTGGTAGCTGCGCGCGTCCTCGATCACCTTGCCGTCGTTGGGCAGACTGCCGGGCAGCAGCACTTCGACCTCGCCGCGCAGCTTGGTCACTTCGCGGATCGCGTCCCCCACCCTGGCCTGGAAGCCATCCGGTCCGCTGCAGGCGGTTTCGATGCGCAGCGTCATCTGGTCGTTGGCCATTTCGCCCGTGACCACCAGCCGCGCCCGCACGATCTCGGGAAAGCGCCGCACGATGTCCGCGACCTGCGACGGGTGCACGAACATGCCGCGCACCTTGGTGGTCTGG
>JAEWVY010000216.1 GCA_023396625.1 Pseudomonadota bacterium
CCCGATCTGCGCGCGGCCTACGGGCTGCTCGGCCAGGAAATGATCGGCGCGTTGACCCACCTGCAGCACGCCCGTGGCAAGAACGTGGTGTTCGTGGCGATCCTCGATGAGCGACTGGATGACTTCAATCGCAAGGTGTTCGTCCCGCAGATCGAAGGCAGCAAGACCAGCCTGGAGCTGCCCGGCATCGTCGATGAGGTCGTGACGCTGGCCGAGATCAAGGCCGAGGACGGTAGCTCCTACCGCGCCTTCGTCACGCACACCGTCAATCCCTACGGCTTCCCGGCCAAAGACCGCAGCGGTCGTCTCGACCTGCTGGAGCCGCCGCATCTCGGCGCGCTGATCGCCAAGTGCGCGGGCGCAGTTCCCACGCCCGCCAGCGCCGCCAACCCCGCACACATCGAATCTCAGGAGTAATCGCAATGACCGCATGGAATGACTTCAATGACGCCGACTCTCAGCAATCCGGCTTCGATCTGATCCCCAAGGGCACCGTCGTGCCGGTGCGCATGACCATCAAACCGGGTGGCTATGACGACCCCGAACAAGGCTGGGGTGGCGGCTACGCCACCGAGTCGTTCGAGACAGGTTCTATCTATCTGGCCGCCGAGTTCGTGGTCACCGCTGGCGACCATGTCAAACGCAAGATGTGGAGCAACGTCGGACTTCTCTCGAAGAAGGGTCCGACCTGGGGCCAGATGGGGCGCAGCTTCATCCGCGCCGCGCTCAACAGTGCTCGCAACGTCCACCCGCAGGACAACAGCCCGCAGGCCGCCGCCGCGCGCCGCATCAATGGCTTCGCCGAACTGGATGGTCTGGAGTTCCTGGCGCGCGTCGACATCGAGAAGGACGCCAAGGGCCAAGACCGCAACGTGGTCAAGCTGGCAGTCGAGCCCGATCACCCCGACTACGCCAAATTGAAGGGCGTGCCGCCGAAGGGCAGTCCGGGCGGTGGCAACTCCGGCGCTCCGGCGCAAGCGGCTCCTGCCTACGCCGCGCCTACCCCGCAACGCGCGCCAGTGACGGGCAAACCGTCCTGGGCTCAGTGAGGAAGCGGCCATGAATACAACCGTCTTCACTGCCAGCCACTACGGCGTCGTGCGTTTCGGCGATCTGCAATGCGAGGCCGTCGTCCTCAAGGGCGGCGAGCGCGGCTACGTTCGTCGCCAACTGGCCAAGCTGCTGGGCTTCCACGAGACGCACAAGGGTGGCCGATTTGCCCGGTTTCTGGCCGATTTCGCGCCTAACTCCTTGTCGGCATTGGAGAAAACTCGTGAGCCGATTCTGTTGCCGTCAGGGCGGCAGGCACAGTTCTTCCCTGCCGGAATCATTGCGGACGTCGCGTCCGCAGTGGTGAGCGCCGCCATCAATGGCACGCTGCACAAGGCCCGCCAGGGCATCGTGCCCAACTGCCTTAAGATCATGCGCGCGCTCGCCACCACCGGCGAGGTCGCGCTGATCGACGAGGCGACGGGCTACCAGTACCACCGCGCGCCTGACGCGTTGCAGGAACTGATCTCCGAGCTGCTGCGCCAGTCGTGCTCTTCGTGGGAGCGCCGCTTCCACCCGGATTACTACCGCGCCCTCTACCGGCTGTTTGGCTGGAAGTACCAGGGCCACGACCAGAACCCGCCCCACGTTGTTGGCCAGATCACGCAGCGCTGGGTCTATGGGCCGGTGTTGCCCGCCACGCTGATTGACGAGATCCGTGCTCGCAAGGGCATCTCGCAAAAGCACCACCAGTGGCTGTCCGATCAGGGCCTCGCCCGTCTGGAAACGCAGATTCACGCGGTCACCGCCATTGCGCGCAGCTCGACCTGCTACCGCGACTTCGACCGCCGTTGCGAAGCGGCCTTCGCAGGCGGCTCGCTGCAGTTGGGCCTGCTCGCGGAAGACTTTGAGGAGGTGGCGTGAAATGCTGGGTCTGCAAACGACAGGCCCGGGGATTCGGTCACACCGACAACCGACACGGTGTCGGCGATCCTCGGCGCTACCCCATCGACTGGGTGTTCTGCTCGCAGCGCTGCCAGACCGCGTTCCACGCGATGTATGGCAACTGGCTGCGCGCCAAGGATGGTCGCACCGACATCAAGGGGGTCACCATGATCGATCCCTCTGATATCGAGCTGGCCGCCATGCGCAAGTGCCTCAAGTCCTTCGGCGAGGCGGCGGGCGAGATCGGTTTCACCAAACCGCTGGGCAACTACTCCGAAGCCGAGGCGCTGCAGGTGATCGACGCCATCGTCACTTGCTACACCGAGGCGATGGTTGAACACCACGAGGCGAGCAAGTACCCGCCCGTGCGCGGCATGACGCAGACGCCCGATCCCATGACTCCGAGTGCAGCCAATCCGTTCGCGGATCTGGAGGACGACCTGCCTTGGGAAGAACCGAAGGGGAAGAAGCCATGATGGACTTCAACTCCACGTCGAGCATCTCGGGGCAGATTACCTCGCTGGTCGACGCCGGGATGCAGCGGGCCCGAGCCAAGCAGTCCGAGCGCCAGTACCTTGGTGCCTCGCGGTTGGGCGCTGCCTGCGAGCGTGCGCTGCAGTTTGAGTACGCCAAGGCTCCCGTCGATCACGGCCGGGACACCCCGGGCCGGATGCTACGCATCTTCGAGCGCGGCCACGTCATGGAGGACTGCATGGTCGCGTGGCTGCGCGACGCCGGTTTCGACCTGCGTACCCGCAGGGCCGATGGCGAGCAGTTTGGCTTCTGCGTGGCTGATGGCCGTCTGCAGGGCCACATCGACGGTGTCATCGTCGATGGCCCGGAGGGCTTTGCCTACCCGGCGCTCTGGGAAAACAAGTGCTTGGGCTCGAAGTCCTGGCGCGAGCTGGAGAAGAACCGGCTCGCCGTGGCCAAGCCCGTCTACGCCGCGCAAGTGGCGATCTACCAAGCCTATCTCGAACTGCACGAGCACCCGGCGATCTTCACGGCGCTCAACGCCGACACGATGGAGATCTACACCGAGGCCGTGCCCTTTGACGCAGCCCTGGCCCAGCGCATGTCGGATCGGGCGGTGAAGGTCATCACGGCCACCGAAGCAGGCGAACTCCTGCCGCGCGCCTTCAATGATCCGACCCACTTCGAGTGCCGGATGTGCGCGTGGCAAGACCGCTGCTGGAGAACACAAGCATGACCGACAACAACACCCCGGCCACCGGCATCGAGCCGATGATCGATGCCAAGCAGGCGGCCGCCGCGT
>JAEWVY010000253.1 GCA_023396625.1 Pseudomonadota bacterium
GGCCTGCGTCGTGTTGTCATCGACTTGCTGGATGCCCATGCGGTCGAGTTCCGCGCGCCGCTGCGCGGCCTGGGCGTCCAGGGCTGCGGCCGCGGCACGGCGTCGCGGCAGGAAATAAAACCGCTCGGCCAGCCAGTACATCCCCGTCACCAGCGTGGCGAGAAACAGCAGCAGCGCGAAATTGCCTTCGAGCGAGCCGTAATACCAGGCAGCGCCGTAGGCGCCGAAGGCCGCGAGGATGAGGGCGGTCAAGACCTGCATTCAGTCCTCCACCTGAAGGATGGCCAGGAAGGCTTCCTGGGGGACTTCGACGGAACCGATCTGTTTCATGCGTTTCTTGCCTGCTTTCTGCTTCTCGAGGAGCTTGCGTTTCCGGGTAATGTCGCCACCGTAACATTTTGCCAGCACGTTCTTGCGCAAGGCCTTGATGGTTTCGCGGGCGATGATGTTGGCGCCAATGGCCGCCTGGATGGCCACATCGAACATCTGGCGGCTGATGATCTCGCGCATTTTCGCCACCACGGCGCGGCCGCGGAACTGCGCCTGCGACCGGTGCACGATGATGGACAGCGCGTCCACCTTTTCGCCATTGAGCAGGATGTCCACCTTCACCACGTCGGAAGCGCGGTATTCCTTGAACTCGTAGTCCATGGAGGCATAGCCGCGGCTCACGGACTTGAGCTTGTCGAAGAAGTCCAGCACGATCTCGCCCAACGGCATCTCGTAGGTCAGCATCACCTGGCGTCCGTGATAGGCCATGTTGATCTGCACGCCCCGCTTCTGGTTGGACAGCGTCATCACCGGGCCGACATACTCCTGCGGCATGTACAGATGCACGGTGACGATGGGCTCGCGGATCTCGGCCAGCCGGCCGACATCGGGCATCTTGGACGGGTTTTCCACCATGATGGTCTCGCCATCGGCCTTGACCACCTGATACACCACGCTCGGCGCGGTGGTGATGAGGTCCTGGTCGAACTCGCGCTCCAGCCGCTCCTGCACGATTTCCATGTGCAGCAGGCCCAGGAAACCGCAGCGAAAGCCAAAGCCCAGCGCCTGCGACACTTCAGGCTCGTAATGCAGCGAGGCGTCGTTGAGCTTGAGTTTTTCCAGCGCGTCGCGCAGCGAGTCGTATTCACTGGCTTCGGTCGGGTACAGGCCGGCGAACACCTGCGGCTGGATTTCCTTGAAACCCGGCAACGCCTCGGTGGCCGGGCCGGCGTTGTTGGGCAGCTTCTTCTCCAGCGTGAGGGTGTCGCCGACCTTGGCGGCCTGGAGTTCCTTGATGCCGGCGATCACATAGCCCACCTCGCCGGCCTCCAGGGAGTCGCGCGGCTGGTTGGCGGGCGTGAACACCCCGAGGTTGTCCGCGTCGTACGCGGCGCCGGTGGCCATCAACTTGATGCGCTCGCCCTTCTGCAGGCGACCGTCGACCACACGCACCAGCATCACCACGCCGACGTAGCTGTCGAACCAGCTGTCGATGATCATTGCGCGCAACGGACCGTCGGGACGGCCCCGCGGCGCCGGCACGCGGGCGACAATGGCCTCGAGAATCTCGTCGATGCCCATGCCCGTCTTGGCCGAACAGGGAATGGCGTCGGTGGCGTCGATGCCGATCACATCCTCGATCTCCGCGCGGGCGTTCTCGGGGTCGGCCTGCGGCAGGTCCATCTTGTTGAGCACGGGCACCACTTCCACGCCCAGGTCAAGCGCGGTATAGCAGTTGGCGACCGTCTGCGCCTCGACGCCCTGGCTGGCGTCCACCACGAGCAGGGCCCCCTCGCAGGCGGACAGCGAACGGCTGACTTCATACGAGAAATCGACGTGGCCCGGCGTATCGATGAGGTTCAGGTTGTACACCTGGCCGTCGCGCGCCTTGTATTGCAGCGCGGCCGTCTGCGCCTTGATGGTGATGCCGCGCTCCTTCTCGATGTCCATCGAGTCGAGCACCTGCTCGCTCATCTCACGGTCGCTGAGGCCGCCGCAGCGCTGGATCAGGCGATCCGCCAGCGTCGATTTGCCGTGGTCGATGTGCGCGATGATCGAAAAATTTCTGATGTGATTCATCAACGAAGGGGTCAAATGGTTCAATGAAAACGGCGCGGCGCGCATAAAAAAAGCGCGCCGGCGGCGCGCGGTGCGCAAGGCATACCGGGACAGCCAAGCCCCTTTTTCCCGGGGACGCCAGCCCGTCGGCCGCCCTGCCCTCGGGGTGCGGCCCTGATTTTATCGCGCTGGCCGCCAGGCCCCGCACGGCGGGGTGGCGGCCCCCGCTCCATTCAGCGCGCGGGCCGGATCAACGTGTACTGCGCCCATTCGCCCCGCCGGAACAGCACGCTGACGGGCTTGGACTTGTCCAGCCGCGCCATCACGGCCTCGAACTCCTTGACGCTGCCCACCTCGGTGTTGGCCACCTGCAGGATCACGTCGCCCTCGCGCAGCCCCGCGCGTGCCGCCGCGTCGCTGGCCGCGTCCACCTTGACGCCGCCCTTGATCTTGAGCTCCTTGCGTTGGGCCGCCTCCAGATCGCTGAGGCTCAGTCCCAGCCACTGGGCACCGCCGCCGGGCTTGGCCTTTTCGGCGCGCTCGCTGCCCTTGCGCGCCGCGGGTTTGTCGGGTTCGACCTCGCCGATCACGATGCCAAGATCCTTGCTTGTCCCCCGGCGGAATACGGTCACCGTGTTGCGCGAGCCCGGCTTGGTGGCCCCCACCATCCGCGGCAGGTCGGTGGCCTTCTCGATGGCCTTGCCGTCGAACCGCGTGATGATGTCCCCGGCTTCCACGCCCGCCTTGTCCGCCGGCGAGCCGCTTTCCACGGCGCGCACCAGGGCGCCCTGGGGTTTGCCAAGTCCGGCCGCCTCGGCCACTTCCTTGCTGACCTGGTCGATCTGCACGCCGATGCGCCCGCGCGTGACCCGCCCCGTCGCACGCAGCTGCTCGCTCACGCGCATGGCCTCGTCGATCGGGATCGAGAACGAGATGCCCATGTAGCCGCCCGAGCGGGAATAGATCTGGCTGTTGATGCCCACCACCTCGCCCCGCATATTGATCAGGGGCCCGCCCGAGTTGCCGGGATTGATGGCCACGTCGGTCTGGATGAAGGGCAGGTAGTCGCCCGTGTCACGCTGCTTGGCGGAGACGATGCCCGCCGTCACCGAGTTGTCCAATCCGAAAGGTGAACCGATGGCCAGCACCCATTCGCCCACCCGCAGCCGCCCAATGTCCCCGATGCGCACCGCCGGCAGGGCCGTGGCTTCGATTTTCACCACGGCCACGTCGGTGCGCTTGTCGGCCCCGACGAGGCGGGCCTTGAATTCGCGCTTGTCGGTCAACGTCACGACCATTTCATCGGCGCCATCGACCACATGCGCGTTGGTCATGATGTAGCCGTCCGCCGTCAGGATGAAGCCCGAACCCACGCCACGCGGCTGTTCCTCCTCGCGCGGCCGGTTGTTGGGTCGGGGCGCCGGGCGTGGCCCGTTGGGCAAGGGCACACCGAAGAAGCGCCGGAAAAACTCCTGCATTTCCTCGTCGCCCGCCGAGGCGTCGCTGGCCCGCACTTTCTCCAGCGTGCGGATGTTGACCACCGATGGCCCCACCTGCTCGACCAGCTCCGAAAAATCCGGCAGTCCCCGCGCGGCCGCGGGTGTCTGCGCCATAGCGGGCACCAGCGGCGCCCCCAAGGTCCATGCCCCCAGCGCCAGCGCGGCGGACATCAGGCCGGCGCGCAGCGCCTTCGAATCAACAAAAGATTTCATCGGGGTTTCCTCCAGAAAAACAGGCCATGCATCAAGATGCCGCCATCGAGAAACAGATTGGGAAATGGGATCTCAGGGCTTGCGTTCAAGCCCCCCGGCGATGGCCAGCAAGGTTTGGACCGGCACCTCCCCCACAACGGTCAACCACCACTGGGCACCCTGCCCGTCCACCAGCCGCCGCACCAGTGTCTGCGTGGCGCCCAGGCGCATCGCGCCTTCGCGGCGGTGACGGCGTGGGTCGTAGGCTTCGACGAAAAGCGAAACCGAGGCCAGGCCATCCGAAAATATGCACTGCAGGGTCGCCGGGCTTTCAGCGGCCCCCCCCTGCGGGGCACCTCGCCGGAAACAGCTCACGGGCTGGAACCCCGGCGCGGCGGCATGGAGCTGCCAGCCCTCGGCCGCCGCGGTGGTGCGTGACAGTGCCTGCGTTTCCATCCGGTAGCCGGATGTGTTGTCCATCATCTGCGCCAATTGCTCCATGCGGACCGGCGCGTCCAGTTGCAGCTCCGAGAACGCGGCCTGCTCCAGCACCCGGCCGGTGGCGTCGAGCGTCTGCAGCTTGACCACCAGGCCTGTCAATTTTTCGCTCCATAGACGGTAGCCGAAGCGCTGTCCGTCACGAGGCACGAATTCGACCACGTCCGCATCGAAGCCGGCCACGCGCCCGGTGCCCACCTGGCGCGCCTGGTAGAACGCGGCCACCGCACCGTCGGCATTTCTCAGAAAATCCGGAAACAGCCCGGGCCATTGCAGTCGCTGGCTACGCGCCACCTTCGAACCCGGGAGGAAGGTGACGACCTGGTCGTTGCGACGCAGCGTGACGCGCGGCGCACCGGTGAGCACGTCAATACGTTCCATCTGCTGCTGGCCGTCACACACATGCCAGATGCGCGCGCTTGACAGCGCTCCGGCCTCGGACGACACCACAAAAGTCCCCTGGTAGGCCCGGCCCCGGGACGCCTCGCGCAGGCGCGTCAGCCAGCCGGCCAGGTCTCGTTCCTGCCCCCCTGCCGCGGCCGCTGCCGGCTTCGGTTCCCCCGGCGCTGCCATGGCGGCAGGCACCTGCTCGCCCTGACCAGCCGCCTGCGCGCAGGCAGCCGCCAGGAGCAGCGCCAGCGGCAACATGGTGGACATTTTTTTCACGACCCGACCCTCCAGCTCAGCATGCAGATGAAGCAAACCATTCAACGTGCCGATGTCTCGAAGGTGGCATTGCGCAGAAAGCCCGAGGGATTGTCCAGCAGGCTGGCCCCGCCAAACTGGCGGTGCGCGGCAAGCAGTTCGTCGAGCCGAGGGTCGCGGATCATCACCGGCGGCGCGTCGACTCCGGCCGCCACCGGCTCCACGGAAGGCAGCGCGCCGGCCGGGTTCGCCACCGCGAGCACGGTTCCGGGGACCGGCACCGATTGGGCCAGCTGCGCGCCAGCCTGTGGTCCCTGCAGCAGGCCCATGACATTCCACCCCAGTGTCGCCACCGCCGCGAACGAGGCGATGCCAGCCACCAGTTTCCAGCGAAACACACTGTCATTGGCCGCCACTATTTTTTTCGAAGATTTATAGCCACTATCCAGCGTGTGCGCTTGATTGACTGCTATTGTTTTTATATTACTCTGTGCATCCTGCAGCCTCGGCGGTGTGCGCGTTTCCGCCTCCAGGCGTGCCGTCAGTCGGGCCGCGAAGGCGCGGTCGTGGCCCCATGCACCGGACTCGCCCGCGCGCAACACATCGCCCACGAGGTGATACACATGCCAAGTGTCCCAGGCATCGCTGTCGGTCTGCGTCAGTGCCACGGCCTCGGCGAACGCCTCGCCACGAAGCTGGCCGTCCGCCAGCGCGCAGACTTTCTCGCGCCGCGCCATCACGTCGTCATCATTCATGTCGTCATTCACCTGATGCACCTGTCATCCGTCCTACCATCGTTTGCCCGCGCGGTGTTCCAGCAGCGGGCGCACCCGCGCCGATATGGCCTCGCGTGCCCGGAAAATCCGAGAGCGCACGGTGCCGATAGGGCAGGCCATGGCTTCGGCAATGTCCTCATAACTCAAGCCTTCGATCTCACGCAATGTCACCGCCAGACGCAATTCCTCGGGCAAAGCCTCCATGGCCGAATTGACGGCGGCGGCGATTTCCTTGGCCGCCAGCTCCGACTCCGGGGTTTCTTCAGTGCTTAGTTCGTTTTCCATCCGGGAAGTTTCATCCTCTTCCTCACCGGACGCCGCGCCCCCCCCAGCGCTGGGGTGTCGCTTGAGATCCATCAGTGCCTTTTTGGCCGTGTTGACGGCAATGCGGTACAGCCAGGTGTAGAACTGGGCATCGCCCCGGAACTGGTGCAGTGCCCGCCAGGCGCGGATGAAGGTCTCCTGCGCGATGTCCTCGACCAAGTCGACGTCCCGCACCATGCGGCCGATCAGCCGCTCGATCCGGCGCTGGTACTTGAGGACCAGCAGTTCGAAGGCGCGCGTGTCCCCGCTCAGCGTGCGCTCGACGAGTTGGTGGTCGCTGTCCGTGGCGGGCTCGGACGGAGCGGAGGGGGTATCGGTCATGTCAGGTGGATATCCTGGGCCACGTCGGGCGCGGCGCGCGAATATACCGCACGCCGAAGGTCAGCCCATCGCGGCGGGTCCGCTTCGGCCTCGAGCCAGAGCCAGGAAGCGCGGCGTGGCCCCTGCGTCGCCACCAGACGGGTCAGAAGCCGGTGCTGCAGGTCCAGATGGACTTCCAGGCGTGCCGGCTCGGCGCTTCCCGGTCCCTGCCAGGCACGACCATCCCAGCGCAACACACCCACGGGATGGCTGTGCCAGAACTGCCAGGCACCCGCCGTCGATGCCAGAAGGGCCAGGGTGCCCACGACATGGCGCCATCCCGGTGCCCAGGCGATCGCGGCGGCCAGAAGTGCGGCTGCGCCGCACAGCCACACCACCCCGAGAAGCACCGCCAGAAAACGCGACCGCCCCACCGGATAGTTCACCGATGGGGCGGCGCGCATGGGAAATGCAGAAAAGAACGCTCGGGCCGCGGGGCTTCGCTCAGGCGCGGCGGAACACCAGTGTTCCGTTGGTGCCGCCAAAGCCGAAGTTGTTTTTCACCGCCACGTCGATCTTCATGTCCCGCGCCGCATTGGCACAGTAGTCCAGATCGCACTCCGGGTCCTGGTTGAAGATATTGATGGTGGGTGGGCTCTTCTGGTGGTGCAGCGCCAGCACGGTGAAGATACTTTCGATGCCCCCGGCGCCGCCCAGCAGATGGCCGGTCATGGACTTGGTCGAATTCACCACGATCTTGCGTGCATGGTCGCCCAGGGCGGCCTTGATCGCCTGGGTTTCGTTGATATCCCCCAGGGGCGTGGACGTGCCATGGGCATTGAGATAGTCCACTTCGTCGGCGTTCACCCCGGCATTGGCCAGGGCACTGACCATGGCACGGCGCGGGCCATCCATGTTCGGCGCCGTGATATGGCCGGCATCCGCACTCATGCCGAAACCCGCCAGCTCGGCGTAAATGCGCGCGCCACGCGCCTTGGCATGCTCGTACGATTCGAGCACCATCACGCCAGCCCCTTCGCCCAGGACGAAGCCATCGCGATCACGGTCCCAGGGGCGCGAGGCGGTGCCGGGGTCGTCATTGCGGGTGGACAGGGCGCGCATCGCGGCAAACCCGCCGACGCCCAGCGGGGACACGGTCGCCTCGGACCCACCGGCGACCATCACGTCGGCGTCGCCGTATTCGATCATGCGGCCGGCCTGGCCAATGCTGTGCAGACCTGTCGTGCATGCCGTGACGACGGCAAGGTTCGGCCCCTTGAAGCCAAAGCGCATCGACACGTGGCCCGAAATCATGTTGATGATGGAGGCCGGAACGAAAAAAGGCGTGATGCGCCTGGGCCCGCGGTTGACCAGCTCCGCGTGGGTTTCCTCGATCATGGGCAACCCACCGATGCCCGAACCGATGACACAGCCGATCCGGGTGGCCATCTCTTCGCCAAGCGCCTCGCCCGTGGGCAGGCCGGCGTCCGCCACGGCCTGCACGGCGGCGGCAATGCCATAGTGGATGAATGTGTCCATTGTCCGCGCCTCCTTGGCGGACATATAGGCGCCGACATCGAAACCCTTGACCTCCCCCGCGATCCTGCAGGCAAAGGCCGATGCATCGAAATGGGTGATCTGATCGATGCCGGACCGGCCGGCGAGAAGGCTGGACCATGCATCGGCCACCGTGTTGCCCACGGGGCTGATGCATCCCAAACCCGTGACAACGACGCGGCGACGGGTCATCTCGGCTCAGGCCTTCTTCGCGTTGGCGTAATCAATGGCGGCCTGCACCGTCGTAATCTTTTCGGCGTCCTCGTCGGGAATCTCGATGCCGAACTCGTCTTCCAGCGCCATCACCAGTTCCACCGTGTCGAGCGAGTCGGCACCGAGATCGGCCACGAAAGCCTTTTCGTTGGTGACCTGGGACTCCTCCACGCCGAGCTGCTCGGCGATGATTTTCTTGACACGTGCTTCGATATCGCTCATGGTTCCCTCTGAGGGTTGTGAAAAGAATGATTTTACCCGGCCCTGTGGATCAACCTGCGCGCCGGGGCAAAGGGTTGGTCAAGCCATGAACATGCCGCCGTTGACGTGCAGTTCCTGGCCGGTCACATAGGCCGCCTGGGGGCTGGCCAGATAGGCCACGGCGTGGGCGATGTCGGCGGGTTTGCCCAGGTGCCCCAGCGGAATCTGGGCCAGCAAGGCCCGATGCTGGTCTTCGGGCAACCCCGCAGTCATGTCGGTGTCGATGAATCCCGG
>JAEWVY010000256.1 GCA_023396625.1 Pseudomonadota bacterium
GCGAGGGCTTCATGAGCACCTGGAATTGGTAGTAGTACTGCAGGCGGTTCGGGTTCTCGCCGTAGCGACCGTCCTTGGGGCGGCGGCTGGGCTGTACGTAGGCGGCCTTCCAGGGCTCGGGGCCAAGCGCTCTCAAAAATGTCGCTGTATGCGAAGTGCCGGCCCCCACTTCCATGTCGTAGGGCTGCAAGAGCGCGCAGCCCTGGGCATCCCAGTAGGATTGCAGTTTGAGAATGATTTGTTGGAAGGTAAGCATGGCTGTAGGGGCCCGGGCAGCGGCGACCGGGTCAGGGCATGAAGCGCAGGATCGCACAAGCGAGCGATTTTACGGGGCACGGGGTCGGCCACATCCCGGCGGCAAGGGTGTCCCCGTCCCGACAGGCTGGGGAACGGCTCAGGCGACACCCCGGCGCGCGGCCCCCCGCGCCCGCCACACGGCCAGCACCACGATGCCAAGCGCCAGCCCCCACAAGGGCCACAGCCCACCGCGCGACACCCAGCGCGCGTAGGGTGTGAGGCCCGTGCGGCCTTCGAACGTGCCCGTGAGCACGCCGCGGGTGTGCCGCTCGAGTGCCCGCGTGACGACGCCGCGGTGGTCGATGATCACTGTGGCGCCGGTGTTGGTGGCGCGCAGCATGGGCCGGGCAAACTCCAGCGCCCGCATGCGCGAGATCTGCAGATGCTGGTCTATGGCGACCGTGTCGCCGAACCACCCGATGTTGCTGGCGTTCACCAGTGCCGTGGGGGCGTCGGCCGCTTCGACGAAGCGGGCGCCGAGTTCCTCGCCAAACAGATCTTCGTAGCAGATGTTGGGGGCCAGGCGCTGTCCCAGCCACTCGAACGAGGGCGCGCGCAGGGGCCCACGGTCAAAGTCCCCCAACGGAATCTGCATCATCGCCACGAACCAGCGAAACAGCGGGGGAATGAACTCGCCAAAAGGCACAAGATGGTGTTTGTCATAGCGGTAGACCTCGCCGCGGTGGCCTGCGTCGCCGGGCCTGAGCCCCACCACGGCATTGGTGTAACCCTCGCTGTAGCTGCCCAGCGGAATGCCCACGAGCGCCGCCTGCGTCCCCGTCGCAAAGCGCGCCTGCAGCGCCGCCCAATAGCCTTCGGGCAATTGCTGCGGCAGCACGGGAATCGCCGTTTCCGGCGCCACGACCAAGCTCGCCTGACTGTGCCGCAGTGCCGTGCCATACCAGTGCAGCGCGTCGGCCACACCACGGCCAGGCTGGAATTTCTCGTCCTGTGGAATATTGCCCTGCAGCAGCGCCACGGACTGCGTGCCGGCGGACCGGGTGGCGCCCGGGTCGTGCACGAAATTCGGTATCGCCAGCCCCAAGACCAAGGCCGCTCCAACCGAAAGCGCCGTCCCCCACGCGCGGCGCGCCACACCCTGCAGGAGCACCGCCATCAGCACGGCCAGTCCAGCCGCCACGGCGCCGACACCATACACGCCCAGCCAGGGCGCATAGGCCGCCAGCGGCCCGTCAGTGTGGGCGTAACCCCCAGCCCCCCAGGGAAAACCTGTCAGCCAGCGCCCGCGCGCCAATTCAGCCAGCGTCCAGAGCGCCATAAAAACAAGAGCACGAAACGACCATTTGGCGCTGGGTAAACCGCAAAATATCATAGAAAAAACGGCGCAGACCAGGGCGTAGTAAAGGGCCAAGGCCCCGGCCAGCGCCAGCACCGCCAGCACCGCCAGCACCGCCGGCAAGCCGCCGTAGGTGTGCATGGAAATGAACAACCACCAGAACGTGCCCAACAACCAGCTCGTGGCGAAGACCCAGCCCAGTCCGGCGCCCCGCCACCCCGCCGTTCGCGCGGAACAGACCGGCATGGTGGTACCTGGCCCTGGCCGCGTCACCTCCACCTGCGTCGTCAGCTGCCCGGCCAGCAGCGCCAGACTCGCCAGTTGCAGCCACCACAGCGGCTGTCCGTCCCACGGCGTGGCCAGGGACATCGCCTGCAGCCCCCCGGCAAGCGCCGCGATCAGGGCCGCGCCCATCCGGTGTCTCCAGCGCTCGGGCAGTGGTCGCGCAGTCATGCGGGGTGTATAGGCGTCGTCGCGGTCGAACCGTGGCGGGGCGGTCGCCCAACCGGGTAAGCCGCTCAGGAAGACGCCGCGGCAAGCGGCGCGGGGGTCACCTTGAACCAGCGGACCGCCCCGCCACGGGTGTGCAGCACGGTGAACTGGAGCCCGGCCATGACATGTCGTTCGCCGCGTTTGGGCACATGGCCCATTTCATGGGCAATCAGGCCGCCGATGGTCTTGAAGCTTTCGTCGGCATCGGCACTGGCCAGCGCGACGCCAAAAGCCTCGCTGACACGCTCGATTTCCGTGTCGCCACTGACCCGGTAGCTGCGGTCTGCCAGGGCATAGATGTCCCCCTCGTCGTCGGCGCTGTCGAACTCATCCTCGATGTCGCCGACGATCTGCTCCAGCACATCCTCGATGGTGATCAGACCCGCCGTCCGGCCGAACTCGTCGATCACGATGGCCTGGTGGTTGCGGTTGTTGCGGAAGTCGCGCAGCAGATCGTTGAGCCCCTTGCTCTCGGGCACGAACACCGCCGGACGCAGCAGCGCGCGAAGGTTGAGCTCGGGCGCGCGCTGCAGTTTGAGCAGATCCTTGGCCATGAGAATGCCGATGATGTTCTCGCGGTCTCCGTCGAATACCGGAAAACGCGAGTGGGCCGTGCCGATCACCTGATGCAACAGGACCTCGTAGGGTGAGGCGATATCGAGCAGATCCATGCGCGGCGCGGCCACCATCACGTCCCCCGCGGTCATCGCCGCCATGCGGATGACGCCCTCGAGCATGGCCCGGCTCTCGGCGTTGATGACGTGGTTGTCCTCGGCTTCGGCCAGGGTCTCGATCAGCTCTTCAGCCGAATCGGGGCCGGGATGGATGAACTCGGCGAGCTTGCGGAGAAAGGTGCGCTTGTCTTCGCGCTCGACAGGGCGCGCGGGGTGGGGGTCGGACACAGCCTAAGGTTGCAGGACGTGCGGTAGTTGCGTTAGCCCCTAGGATAGCGGAATCACGTGACGGGGTTCCCGCGGTGCCTGACGCGCACCGGGCAGCGGGCTCAGGCGCGCGACGCGTCCCTCGCGGCCCGCACACCTTGGCGCACCGCCTGCACGGTGGCCAGCACCGCGCGAAAACGCCGGGCCTGCGCCTTCAGCATGTAGTTGGCATGGGCAAATTGGTGATCGACCAGTTCACTGACCCGCGTGTCCAGCGTCGCCGCAGGCAACACCAGGTAGGCGTCACTCTCCGTTCCATCACGCTCCACGGTGGCTCCCGCATGGCGGGCGATTTTCAGCATCGCGGTGTTTTCCGACAGGGCATGAATGAACATCATCACCACCCCCTGGTTGCGCGCATGGATCACCGCGCGGTCGAACAGCCGCCCGCCATAGCCCCGCCCTCGCGCATGCGCCAGCACCGACACACCGAACTCCCCACACGAGGCGAACTGAGGGTCCACCGAAAACGCAAGGTGCGCCATCGCGACCAGCTCCAACCGGCGGTTGTAGATGCCAAACAGATCGTCGCGCTCAAAATCGAGGCCGGCCACGTAGCGTTCGATATGCGCGTCGGTGGCCGCGTACCCGAAACGCAGGTAGCGGTCGTGGGTGTCCAACTGGAGCAGGTGGCGGACCACCCGCTGGCGCTCACCGGGCCCGATCGGTCGGATCGGCACCCGCGCCAAGGGGCGCCGGACCCCCTCGACCACCGAAGCGATGGCCTGGGTTCCAGCCTCCCAGAGGGTTGCAGCTTCGCTCATGGGCCGAATATAAGGGTTTATACCTAGAGCATCAACTCCAAAGGTCCTCGGCATTGCCGGCACACCGTCAGACCAGCGGCATGGCGGTGGTGAACTTGAGCCGCTCCATCACGAAACTGGTCTTGCAGTCCTGTACGCTGGGATGCCTGAGCAGCGTATCCATCATGAAGCGCGAGTACGCGGACATGTCTGCCACCACCAGTCGCAGCAAGAAATCCATCTCCCCGGTCAATGCCGCACATTCCACCACCTCGGGCCAGGACGCGACGCTGGCGCGAAACAGGTCCATCGGCGTACGCTTGGCATCGGAGGCCTGTTTTTCAAGCCGCACGTTGACATAGGCCGTCAGCCCCAGCCCCACCCGCTCGGGACAGACGAGCGCGACATAGCGCTCGATCACACCCCCGTCTTCCAACCGCCTGACCCGGCGCAGCACAGCACTGGCCGACAGGCCCACCCTGTCAGCGATGTGGTCATAGGTCATGCGCCCATCGGATTGAAGGTTGCGCAAAATCTGTCGATCCAGCTTGTCTAGTGCATTCATGCCCATCAGTTTGCAATATTCCTGCATTTTTCCAAAACTGGAACCATATAAACGCAGGATATCTGTGGCTGCGGGCCGATACAGTGGCAGACGGCTTTCACGCATTTTTCTGGAGACAAACGCCATGACCACCCCCCAGTTCCCCACCGAGCGCGCTGCCTGGGAAAACCCCATGGGCACCGACGGTTTCGAGTTCATCGAGTACGCCGCGCCAGACCCCGCCGCCATGGGCGCGCTGTTCGAGCGCATGGGTTTCAGGCCGGTGGCCCGGCACCGGCACAAGGCGGTGACCTTGTACCGCCAAGGGGGCATCAATTTCATTCTGAACGCGGAGCCCGACTCCTTCGCCCAGCGTTTTGCGCGTCTGCATGGGCCCAGCATCTGCGCCATCGCCTTCCGGGTGCAGGACGCGAAGGCAGCCTACGAGCGAGCCCTCTCGCTCGGGGCCTGGGGATACGCCGGCCAAGCCGGTCCTGGGGAGCTCAACATTCCCGCGATCAAGGGCATCGGCGACTCCATCATTTACTTCATCGACCGCTGGCGCGGCAAGAACGGCGCGAAACCCGGTGAAATCGGCAACATCGGCTTCTACGATGTGGATTTCGAGCCACTTCCCGGCCTGTCGGCCGACGAGGCACTGAGCCCCGTGGGACATGGGCTGACCTTGATCGACCACCTCACGCACAACGTCCATCGGGGCCGCATGGGCGAATGGGCCGAGTTCTACGAGCGCGTTTTCAACTTTCGCGAAGTGCGCTATTTCGACCTCGAAGGCCAGCAAACGGGTATCAAGAGCAAAGCCATGACCAGCCCGTGCGGCAAGATCCGCATTCCCATCAACGAGGAAGGCAAGGACAAGGCGGGCCAGGTCCAGGAATACCTGGACCGTTATCACGGCGAAGGCATTCAGCACATAGCCCTGGCGTCGAATGACCTGTATGGCACCGTGGATGCACTGCAAATGGCTGGCATGCGGCTGCTCGACACCAGTGACACCTACTACGAGCTGCTGGACGCGCGCATCCCCGGGCACGGCGAAGATATCGACGCCCTGCGGCAGCGCAACATTCTTGTGGACGGCACCCCCGGAGCCCTGCTGTTGCAGATCTTCAGCGAGAACCAGTTGGGGCCCATATTTTTCGAGTTCATCCAGCGCAAGGGCAACGAGGGTTTTGGCGAAGGCAATTTCAAGGCCTTGTTCGAGACCATGGAGCTCGATCAGATGCGTCGCGGCGTGCTCCAGTCCTGACGCCCTGCCTCTGGCCAGCTTCCGCGCGCGGCTCGATCACAGCAAGCGCAACCGCTCCAGCACATCACGCCGAACCTGGGGATCAAAGACCAGGTGCAGGTGTGCCACGCCCGCCACGAAACGGTTGTCTGCGCCGGGCAGCGTCGCGGCAGACGCCGGAAAGACGATATTGTCACAGTGGCTGTACCAGCAGGTGAACAACGCCGAGCGTCCTGGCGGCTCCTCGGTCTCGAGTTGCCTCAGCCATTCGCCCCGGTGCCGCATCTGGATGCCGTTGGACACTGTGGCGAATCGCCCCAGCCAAGTGCCATGATGGGGCGTCCCGAGGGTACAAACATGGCGCACCCGCGCATCGGCATTGGCGGCCCGCAGCCAGGCGCGTGCCGCCAGCCCCCCCATGCTGTGGCAGATGAGCACGGGGGGCATGCCCGTGGTTTCGGTCATGCGCCGGACCGCATCGTCGATCTGTCCGGCATAGTCGTCGATCGAGCCAAAAACCGGCTCCAGATTCAGCGCGGCAAAGGCCCGCCCTTCGGCCTGCAACGATTCCAGCCAGGTCAGCCACAGCCCACGATTGCAGACGAAGCCATGGAGAAAGATGATCCCGGGCTGCCCTGGAACAGCCGGCACCCACTGGTCCGGCCAGGCCGATGAGCGGAAGGCCTGTCGCCACGCGAACACGCGAAGCGAGGTCGCGAGCTCGTGCACCCAGGCCACCAGCAGCTGTCGCCACGTTGCCCGCGGCGCGGGGTCCGAGCGATTGACCCTGGCGCAGAAAACGAACAGCAGCGCCAGAACGGCGGCGTGGATGCCAGGAAGCAACCCTGCCCAGGGCAGCGCCAGACCCGTGCCTGTCGCGCCACGCCATAAGAAACCCGCCGTAGCCATGAGAGCAGCCAGCAGAATCAATCGCAGGGCGTGGGCCAGCATTCGGGGACTCCAGGTTCATGCCGCAAGACGGCATGGCCTGCGGCTTCGGGGGGATTTTCCGCCAGTCTGACTGGTTAGACTCGAAACACTCATGGATGCTGCACAGATCATTCGCGACGCGGTTGCCCGCGTCGCCCTGCTCAGACAGGTTCACGCCGCCGACCCGGCACTCGGCGCCGCGGTACACGCCGTCAAGGTGTTTCAAGCGCGCCGCTTTGCCAGCACTTATGCGGATTTGCTTGACGGCGGCACATACCGGGATGCCGCGCGCTTCTTCCTCGACGAACTGTACGGCAGCCAGGACTATACCGAGCGGGATGCCCAGTTCGCGCGCATCGCCGGGGCGCTGCAAACCTTGTTTCCACACCAGGTGGTCGAGACCGCGGTGTCGCTGGCCCGGCTGCATGCCTTGACGGAGGAACTGGATCATGCCATGGGCATGGCCTGGAGCCCGGAGACCGCCGGGACTCCACCGGCAACTGAAGGCATCCGGTATGCCATGGCCTGGCAAACCGTCGGTCAACGCGCATCCCGGGAGAGGCAGCTCGAGGAGGTACAGGAACTCGGGAGGGAGTTGGCCCGGCTGACCCGCTTCCCCGGCCTGCGAACCATGCTCCGGATGATGCGCACACCTGCCCATGCGGCCGGACTGGCTTCGCTTCAGGTCTTTCTTGAGTCCGGTTTCGACACCTTTTCAGGCATGGCGCGCCAGCGTCGCGGCGTGGATGTCTTTCTATCCCTGATCCAGGAGCGCGAGTCCGCATTGATCACCCGTTTGTGTGATGGGGACCCTGTCACCTGCGGGACGGAGCTGGACGATCTGTTGGGGCAAGCCCGATGACGTGCGCTCTCGATCTGACTGCAAAATGATTGCAGGAGTGCGCATGGACAAATTCTGGCTTGATAGCTACCCCGCCGGGGTACCCCACGACATCAATCCGGCTCAATACCGGTCATTGACTGAATTGATCGAGGAGTCATTCAAAAAGAATGCCAGTCGGCCGTTTTCTGTCTGCATGGACCAGTGGATGTCCTATGGGCAGCTCGACGAGCTCTCCCGAGCCCTGGGTGCCTGGCTACAAGGCCTGGGGCTCGAACCGGGAACTCGGGTAGCCATCATGCTGCCAAACGTCCCTCAGTTTCCCGTCACGATGGCGGCCGTGCTGCGCGCCGGCTGCACGTGCGTGAACGTCAACCCGCTTTATACGGGGCGGGAGCTCGAACACCAGTTGAAGGATTCCGGAGCCAAAGCGATTGTCATCCTCGAGAATTTCGCCACTACCCTGGAGGAGGTCATCGAGGAGACCCCCATCCAACATGTGGTGGTGGCCTCCATGGGCGATCTGCTGGGGTTCTGGTATGGCCGATGGATCACCTTCGCCGTCCGACACCTGGCCAAGATGGTTCCCGCTTACAGGCTGCCGCTCACTGGCGGGCGAACCGTGACCAGCTTCAAGCGCGCCATCACCGAGGGACGGAGCAGGACACTGCAGCCAAGCCCTGCGACCCTGGACTCCATCGCCTTCCTTCAATACACGGGGGGAACCACCGGTCTGTCGAAGGGTGCCGTGCTGACCCATCGCAACGTCGTGGCCGCGACACTCCAGGCCGAAGCATGGTTCACACCCGCCTTCGCCCGCATCGGCGACGTGACCAAGACGCACACCATCGCGGCGCTGCCGCTGTACCATATCTTCGCACTGACGCTGTGCCTCCTGGCGATCCGCTGGGGCGCCCATCTCACCCTGGTTCCCAATCCCCGCGATGTCGACGCCTTTATCGACATCCTCAAGCGCCGGCCATTTCATATGCTGCCTGGCGTGAACACGCTGTTCAACGCGCTGCTTACCCATCCTCGGTTCAAATCCGTGGATTTTTCCAGCCTTTGCGTCTCGCAGGCCGGAGGCATGGCCGCATCCGAAGGCACCGCACGCCACTGGTTTGAAACGACGGGCTGCCCGATGATCGAGGGTTGGGGCATGAGCGAGACCTGTGCCATCGGCACCAACAACCCCGTCACCAGCACCTCGTTTTCGGGAAGCATCGGCTTGCCACTACCCGGGATTGAAATTGCCATCAAAGACGACCACAACCAGTCTCTGGCTCCGGGCGAAATCGGGGAAATCTGCATTCGTGGGCCGAACGTCATGACCAGTTACTACGGTCAGCCCGAGGAAACCGCGCAGGCGTTCACACCGGACGGATTCATGCGGACAGGCGACGTTGGAATCATGGACGCTCAAGGCTACACCCGCATTGTCGATCGCAAAAAGGACATGGTCATCGTCAGCGGCTTCAACGTATTTCCGAACGAGTTGGAAAACATCATTTCCTTGTGTCCGGGGGTTGTGGAGTGCGCCGCCATTGGTGTGCCAGACGAGAAGCAGGGTGAAGCCATCAAGGTATTCATCGTGCGCGACGATCCGACGCTGGCCGAAGAGGATGTTGCAAGGTACTGCCACGAGAACCTCACCGGCTACAAGCGACCGAAGTACATTGAGTTCAGGGACGAGTTGCCAAAAACCAATGTCGGAAAAATTCTTCGTCGCGAGTTGCGAACGGGCCATTAGGCCGCTTTCGTGTCAGCTCGTTTGTTCTCGAAATAGCTTGTCATGAGTCGCGCAGCAGGGCTGCCAGCGGATATCGAGGTTTTTCAGCGCGGATGGCTCTCCGCCAACAATGTGCTCCTGCGCGGCCGGGATGGCTGCGCACTGGTCGACAGTGGCTATGTCACCCACGCACGGCAAACCCTGGCATTGGTTCAACGGTCGCTGGGAACCGACCCGCTTGATGTGCTCGTGAACACGCACCTGCACAGCGATCATTGCGGCGGCAACGCGGCACTCCAGCAAGCCTACCCCGCGCTGGAAACCCGGATTCCGCCGGGCCAAGCCTCGAACGTCAGCAACTGGGATCCGGTCGCCCTGGGTTACACGCCCACCGGACAAAACTGCCCGGCCTTCCGATTTGACGCCCTTCTGATGCCGGATTCAGAAATCGACTTGGGTCAACGAAGATGGCAAATCCACAGCGCCCCGGGGCATGACCCTCATTTGGTTCTGCTATACGAACCCAAGCTACGGCTACTCATTTCCGCTGATGCGCTGTGGGAAAACGGTTTTGGCGTGGTGTTCCCCGAGCTGGCAGGTGAGCCGGCCTTTGGAGAGGTTGAAAGAACCCTGAAACTCATTCAATCCCTCTCGCCCAAGATCGTCATCCCCGGACACGGCCCGATCTTCTCAAATCTCCAATCCTCACTGGATATCGCATGGCGTCGCCTTGATCGCTTTCGCTCGAATCCACGCCAGCACGCATGGCATGCGGCCAAGGTTCTGGTCAAGTTCAAGCTGCTCGAATGGCGGCGCATTACCGATGACGACCTCCTCGCCTGGGCCCAGACCGTTTCACATCTTCATGTCATTCGAGAAAATCATTTCTCCGAAGAGACGTTTAGCCAATGGATTGGCAGGATAGTCGATGAATTGGAACAAGCTGGTGCCGCTCGCCGAGAAGGAGAATGGGTAACGGATCAATCCCCTTGACAGACGGTTTCCGGCTGAAGGCCATTTTCTCGTTCCTGCGACCCCAGCGGGAAGTCAGTTTATGTTGGCACAAAATCTCAGCAGGCCTTCGTCGTCGGTTTTCTGCAATTCTCGCAACCGCCTCTAATCCCTGGAGGTTCCAGTGAATCGTCACGGGTCACAATAAAAAAGGCCCTCGACTGAGGGCCTTGATACAAGCTATACGCCTGACTTGATTGGTTGCGCGAGAAGGATTTGAACCTCCGACCTTTGGGTTATGAGCCCAACGAGCTACCAGACTGCTCCATCGCGCGGTAAAGGTAAATTATAGCACTTATGCTTCGCTGTTGCCTGATTCGGCCACCGGGCGATCCACCAGCTCCACCAGAGCCATCGGCGCGTTGTCACCTACGCGAAAACCCATTTTCAGAATTCGGGTGTACCCGCCCGGACGAGCCTTGTAGCGGGGGCCAAGCTCAGCGAAGAGCTTGGTCACAATATCCCGGTCACGCAGGCGGTTGAATGCCAGCCGCCGATTGGCGACTGTGGGTTCCTTGGCCAGCGTGATCATCGGCTCAACCACGCGACGCAACTCCTTGGCCTTGGGTACTGTCGTCTTGATGACTTCGTGCTGCAGCAACGAATTCATCATGTTGCGCAGCATGGCGAGCCGATGCTCGCTGGTTCGGTTAAGTTTGCGAAGTCCGTGTCCGTGACGCATGGTGCAGTCCTTTCATTTCATTTATTGTCGGCTTGCGCGGCCGTTTCAGGTACCGCGCGCCTGAATCATGCGAGCCCACCCGAAGCCGGTGAGCGCATGGCTCGTTTTCAGCGCTTGTCCAGCCCGGCCGGTGGCCAGCTTTCCAGCTTCATCCCCAAGGTCAGACCTCGCGAAGCGAGAACTTCCTTGATTTCGTTAAGCGACTTGCGACCAAGATTCGGTGTCTTCAGCAGCTCGTTTTCCGTGCGCTGAATCAAGTCACCAATGTAATAGATATTCTCCGCCTTCAGGCAGTTCGCCGAACGAACCGTCAGCTCCAGCTCATCGACCGGACGCAGCAAGATGGGATCGAATTGCGTCGCCGTGCCCCGCTGGGCTGGCGCATCGAACGCCGCCAGCTCGCTGCCTTCGAGATGTGCAAAGACAGCCAGTTGTTCAACGAGAATCTTCGCTGATGCGCGCACGGCATCTTCCGCCGAGACTGCACCATTGGTTTCGATCTCCATGACAAGCTTGTCCAGATCGGTACGCTGCTCCACACGAGCGCTCTCCACCGTGTAGCTCACACGCTTGACGGGTGAGAACGACGCATCGAGAACGATGCGCCCGATGGACTTGCTGGTCTCATCCGCGTAACGCCGAACCGTGCCGGGGACATAGCCTCGGCCCTTTTCCACCTTGATCTGCATGTCCAGCTTGCCCCCCTGGGACAGCGTGGCGATGACATGCTCGGGGTTGATGATTTCGACGTCATGCGGTGTCTGGATGTCGGCCGCCGTGACAACCCCTTCACCATCCCTGCGGAGGCTCAGCGTGACTTCATCTCGGTTGTGCAGTTTGAAAACAACCCCTTTGAGATTCAACAAAATGTTGACCACATCCTCCTGAACCCCGTCAATGGAGGAATACTCGTGCAACACGCCGGCAATCGTGACGTCGGTGGCGGCATAGCCCACCATGGACGACAGGAGCACCCTGCGCAGCGCATTGCCAAGTGTGTGGCCATATCCGCGCTCGAATGGCTCCAAAGTCACCTTGGCGCGATGAAGTCCAAGCTGTTCGACATTGATGGCTTTGGGTTTCAGCAAATTGGTTTGCATTCAAACTTCCTCTCAATACCCCCGGTTCGTCACACCGGTAAGGCTGATGAAGCACCACAGCCGCCCCCCGGGGCGGCAATGGGACAATTTAGTTGGGCACCAGGCGCGAATTAACGCGAATAGAGTTCGACGATCAGCGACTCGTTGATGTCGGCGCCGAACTCATCCCGATCGGGCACTTTCTTGAAAATACCTTCAACCTTCTCCGCATTCACCTCGACCCAAGCCGGCAAACCCACTTGCTGGGCAAGCTGAAGAGCTTCAACGATACGGGTCTGCTTCTTCGACTTTTCACGCACGGAAATCACGTCGCCTGTCTTGACAAGGTACGACGGAATATTGACCGGTTGGCCGTTCACGGTCACGGCCTTGTGAGAAACCAATTGCCGCGCTTCGGCACGGGTAGAACCGAATCCCATGCGGTAGACCACGTTGTCGAGACGCGACTCGAGAATGAACAGCAGATTGGCCCCCGTGTTGCCTCTGCGACGATCGGCCTCCTCAAAATAGCGCCGGAACTGACGCTCCAGAATGCCATACATGCGCTTGACCTTCTGCTTCTCACGCAGTTGGATGCCATAGTCGGATGTCCGCTGGCCTGAAGTGCGGCCATGTTGGCCTGGTTTGGAATCGAACTTGGCTTTATCGCTGATCGAACGGCGAGCGCTCTTCAGGAAAAGATCCGTGCCTTCGCGGCGGGAGAGTTTGGCTTTGGGGCCGATATAGCGTGCCACTTGAATTTCCTTTTATTTCAGCTGCCGCAAACATTTGCGGGAGCCGTCGCTTCACAACGACGGCGGTGGTCTTGGATGAAGATCAGATACGCCGACGCTTTTGAGGGCGGCAGCCGTTGTGAGGCATCGGTGTCACATCGGCAATCGAGGAGATGCGAATGCCAAGCGCGGCCAGTGCGCGGACAGAAGATTCCCGACCCGGCCCAGGTCCCTTGATTTCGACGTCAAGATTTTTGATCCCCTGGTCAATCGCTGCGCGGCCAGCCACTTCTGAAGCCACCTGGGCCGCAAATGGCGTGGACTTGCGGGAACCCTTGAAGCCCTGACCGCCCGACGATGCCCACGACAGCGCATTGCCCTGCCGGTCGGTGATCGTGATGATTGTGTTGTTAAAGGAAGCGTGCACGTGGGCGATCCCATCCGCGACGTTCTTGCGAACTTTCTTGCGGACGCGCTGCGCTGCGTTGTTTGCGGGTGCTTTTGCCATATTGATCTCTCAGTCCCGTTATTTCTTCAGCGCCGCCGCGGCCTTGCGCGGGCCCTTGCGAGTGCGCGCATTGGTACGGGTGCGCTGGCCACGCATGGGCAGGCCACGACGATGGCGGAACCCCCTGTAGCAGCCAATATCCATCAACCGTTTGATGTTCATCGTGGTTTCACGACGAAGATCCCCCTCGATCGTGAACTGAAGGATCTGGTCCCGGATTTTTTCCAGATCCCCATCGGTCAGATCCTTGACCTTCTTAGCATAAGCAATACCACATGCTTCGCAAATCTTGCGAGCACGGGTACGCCCAATGCCGTAAATGGCCGTCAAGCCAATTTCAGCATGCTGATGTGGCGGAATATTGATGCCAGCGATACGTGCCATGTTCGTCCTCTAAAACTCTTGCAGTCAGCCCTGACGCTGCTTGTGACGCGGATCCGTACAGATCACGCGAACTACGCCTTTGCGCCTGATGATCTTGCAGTTGCGGCAAATTTTCTTGACCGAAGCCGAAACTCTCATTTTTTTCTCCTATAGCTCGCACCTCGTGAGGCACGGAAAAACGCCTTCATTTAGCGCGAAACACAATTCTTGCCCGACTCAAATCGTAAGGGGTCAGTTCCACCGTGACCTTGTCCCCTGGCAGGATACGGATGTAGTGCATCCGCATCTTCCCGGAAATATGTCCGAGAACCACATGCCCATTTTCCAGTTTGACGCGGAACGTGGCATTGGGAAGGTTCTCAACCACTTCACCCTGCATCTGGATGACATCGTCCTTGGCCATGAACATCAACCACCCAGTGAGGTCTTGAAATTCGCCTTCTTCAGAAGCGACTCATACTGCTGGGACATCATGTAATTCTGGACCTGCGCCATGAAATCCATGGTCACCACCACGATGATCAGCAACGACGTACCACCAAAATAGAACGGCACGTTGTACTTCAGAATCAGGAACTCTGGCAGCAAACAGACGAACGTGATGTACACCGCGCCGGCCAACGTCAGTCTCACAAGGATCTTGTCAATGTATTTCGCCGTTTGCTCTCCTGGACGGATGCCAGGAACGAACGCGCCGCTCTTTTTCAGGTTGTCAGCCGTTTCCTTGCTGTTGAACACAAGCGCTGTATAAAAAAAGCAGAAGAAAACGATAGCCGACGCATAGAGCAATACGTAAATCGGCTGCCCCGGCGTCAGTGCCCCGGAAATATCCTTGAGCCAGCGCATCGATTCGCCAGAGCTGAACCAGTTCACGACGGTCGCTGGCAACAGGATGATCGACGACGCGAAAATGGGAGGAATGACCCCCGCCATGTTCAGTTTGAGCGGCAGATGCGAAGTCTGCCCACCATAGACCTTGTTCCCCACCTGGCGACGCGCATAGTTGACGAGAATCTTCCGCTGCCCCCGTTCGACGAAGACCACGAAATAGGTGACACCAGCCACAATGGCGACGATGAAGATCGCAGCAAGAATGCTCATGGCACCGGTACGAACCAGCTCAAGAAGCCCCCCCACCGCACTGGGCAGTCCCGCAGCAATTCCCGCAAAGATCAGAATGGAGATCCCATTGCCCAACCCTCGCTCGGTAATCTGTTCACCGAGCCACATCAGGAACATGGTCCCTGCGGTAAGGCTGACAACTGCTGTGATGCGAAATCCGAAGCCCGGGTCAATCACCAAGCCCGCCGAACTTTCCAGCGCAACGGCAATTCCCAGCGACTGGAAAACCGCGAGGCCCAGCGTACCGAATCGGGTGTACTGCGTGATCTTGCGTCGGCCAGTCTCACCCTCTTTTTTCAACTGCTCGAATGTCGGCACGACATAGGTCAACAGTTGCATGATGATAGAGGCCGAGATGTACGGCATGATTCCCAGCGCAAACACCGTGAATCGAGACAGCGCGCCACCCGAGAACATGTTGAACAGGCTCAGGATGCCACCTTGCTGGCCTTTGAAAAGCTGCTGCAACTGGTCCGGATTAATTCCCGGAACCGGAATATGCGCGCCCATCCGATAGACCACGAGCGCGAGCAAAAGAAAGACCAGGCGACGCCGCAGGTCACCGTACTTGCCCGTCTTCACCAGTTGAGCCGGATTCGTTGCCAAGGAAGTCTTCTCTCTCGGTAGGTTCAGGCCACAGAGCCGCCAGCCGCTTCGATGGCCGCCTTTGCGCCCGCCGTCGCACCAATGCCAGTCACCTTCACTGCACGGCTGATCTCACCCGACTTGATGATCTTCACCGTCTTCACCATCTGCCCAACCAATCCAGCCTGCTTGAGCGCCAGCAGGTCGATGTCCGTCAGACCAAGCCGCTCAAGGGCGGCAAGGCTCAACTCTGCATTGAACTGAAGCAGATGCGACTTGAAACCCCGCTTCGGCAAGCGACGCTGCAGGGGCATCTGCCCCCCCTCGAAACCCACCTTGTGATAGCCACCGGCACGCGATTTCTGGCCCTTGTGGCCACGTCCGGCCGTCTTCCCCAGGCCCGAGCCAATGCCGCGCCCCACACGACGGCGAGCGCGACGCGCGCCTTCGGCTGATTTGATGTTGTTGAGTTCCATGGCTGGCCTCTCAGAGTACTTTGACCAGATAGCTGATCTTGTTGATCATGCCCCGAACCTCGGGACTGTCCTTGAGCTCGCTCGTGCTATTGAGCTTGCGCAGGCCGAGACCGCGGACAGTCGCGCGATGCGACTCCTTGCATCCGATGGGGCTGCGCACCAACTGAATCTTCACGGTTTGTTGATTGGTCATTTCGAAACTCCAGCTCAGGCGAAGATGTCTTCGACCGACTTGCCACGCTTGGCCGCCACAGCCGCCGCGGTGGTGCAATTCGCCAGCGCATCGAACGTCGCGCGCACCATGTTGTAGGGATTGGAGGAGCCATGGCTTTTGGCCACGATATCCGTGATGCCCATGACTTCGAACACAGCGCGCATGGGGCCGCCCGCGATGATGCCCGTGCCCTTGGGGGCCGGAGCCATCATGACCGATGCCGCGCCATGGCGTCCAACGACGTTGTGATGAATCGTGCCGTTGCGCAACGAAACCTTGGTCATGTTCCTGCGTGCTTCTTCCATGGCCTTCTGCACAGCCGCCGGCACTTCCTTGGACTTGCCCTTGCCCATGCCGACACGGCCGTCGCCATCGCCCACCACGGTCAGTGCGGCAAAACCCAGGATGCGGCCACCCTTGACCACCTTGGTCACACGGTTGACCGCAATCATCTTCTCGCGCATGCCGTCTTCCGGACCGTCACCTTGCGCTCTTGCTTGAAATTTAGCCATTTCCGTTTCCGATCCGTTAGAACTGCAAGCCAGCCTCGCGCGCGGCCTCAGCCAGCGCCTTCACGCGGCCATGGTAGGCAAAGCCTGCGCGATCGAATGCCACCTTTTCAACACCGGCAGCCTTGGCTTTCTCGGCAATACGCTTGCCGATGATCTGCGCGGCCGCCGCGTTGCCACCCTTGCCCGAAGCCCCCAGCGTTTTGCGAACTTCCGCCTCGGCGGTGGACGCCGTGGCGAGGACTTTTTCGCCATCGCCAGAGATCACACTGGCGTAGATATGCAAATTGGTGCGGTTCACCGTCAGGCGAGCGACGCCCTGCGTCGCAATGCGAATGCGCGTTTGACGGGCCCGACGAAGACGCTGCTCTTTTTTGGTCAACATGCTGCAGCTCCTTACTTCTTCTTGGTCTCTTTAATCGAAATCTTTTCATCCGCATAGCGGATGCCTTTGCCTTTGTAGGGCTCGGGGGGACGGATTGCCCGGATTTCGGCGGCCACCTGGCCCACGCGCTGACGATCTGCACCCTTGATCACGATTTCCGTCGGCGCGGGCGTGGCAACAGAGATGCCTGCCGGCATGTCCTTGTTCACCGGATGCGAAAACCCGACCGACAGATTGAGCTTGTTGCCTTGCGCCTGGGCCTTGTAACCCACGCCGACGAGGCTGAGTTTCTTCTCGAAGCCCTTGCTGACCCCCACCACCATGTTGTTCACGAGCTGTCGCATCGTGCCGCTCATGGCATCGGCTTCACGGGATTCATCCGCCGGGCTGAACGTCAGCTTGCCGGCGTCGCTGGACACCTTGACCAAGCCGTTCTGCGGCAGCGAAAGCGAACCGCCCGCGCCCTTGACGTTGATTTGATTGTCGCTGATGGACACGTCCACACCGGAAGGGACGGTCACTGGCATTTTTGCTACACGGGACATTTCAAGTTCCTTCTAGATGCCTGGATCAAGCCACGTAGCAGAGCACTTCGCCACCAACTCCGGTGGCACGCGCCTTGCGATCCGTCATGACACCTTTGGGCGTCGTCACGATAGCCACGCCCAAACCGTTCATCACGGATGGGATGGCATCGCGGCCCTTGTAGACGCGCAGGCCGGGGCGGCTCACGCGCTCGATACGCTCGATGACGGGACGTCCGGCGTAGTACTTCAGCGAGATTTCCAGTTCGGCCTTGCCATCGGCGGTCTTCACCTGAAAGCCGTCAATGTAGCCCTCGTCCTTCAGCACCTGCGCGATTGCCACCTTCACCTTCGAAGAGGGAATCTGCACAGTGGCCTTGGAAACCATCTGCGCATTGCGGATGCGGGTCAACAGGTCGGCAATGGGATCACTCATGCTCATGTCAAATCTCCTGCCGCTTACCAGCTTGCCTTGACAACGCCGGGAATATCGCCGGCAAAGGCCATTTCACGAATCTTCGAGCGTCCAAGCCCGAATTGACGGAACGTGCCACGCGGCCTCCCGGTGATCGCGCAGCGATTGCGCTGGCGCGTGGGGTTGGCATTGCGCGGCAGCTTCTGCAGGGCCAGACGCGCCGCGGCACGCTCTTCCTCGCTGCGCTTGGCATCGCCGGCGATCGCCTTGAGCTCAGCGTGCTTCTTCGCATACTTGGCGACCAGTTTGTCCCGCTTGAGCTCGCGCTCAATTAAAGCCATTTTTGCCACAGGTCACCTCAGTTCTTGAACGGAAAACGGAAGCCAGCGAGAAGAGCCTTGCATTCTTCATCGTTTTTGGCTGTTGTCGTGATGCTGATATTGAGCCCGCGCAAGGCGTCCACCTTGTCGTACTCGATCTCGGGGAAAATGATCTGTTCCTTGACGCCGACGTTGTAGTTCCCGCGCCCATCGAAAGCACGCCCGGAAATACCGCGGAAGTCCCGCACCCGGGGCAAGGCGACCGTCACGAAACGGTCCAGGAATTCGTACATCCGGACGCCCCGCAGGGTCACCATGCAACCAATGGCCTGGCCCTCGCGAATCTTGAAACCCGCGATGGCCTTCCTGGCCTTCGTCACCACAGGTTTCTGACCCGCGATCTTCGTCAGATCAGCCACGGCGTTGTCCATGACCTTCTTGTCGGCGACAGCCTCGCTCACACCCATGTTGAGCGTGATCTTGGTCAGCCGCGGCACCTGCATGGGCGACTTGTAGCCGAATTTGGCCATCAACTCGGGAGCGATCTTCTCGCGGTAGTGTTGTTGCAGTCGAGCCATGGTCATGCCACCTTGATTTCTTCGCCACTGGACTTGTAGACACGAACACGCGTGCCGTCGGCCAGGAGCTTGATGCCCACACGGTCAGCCTTGCCCGTGGCCGCGTTGAAAATCGCCACGTTTGACTGGTGAATCGGCATGGCCTTTTCGACGATGCCTCCCGTGGTGCCCTTCAGGGGGTTGGGCTTGGTATGTTTCTTGACGAGGTTGATCCCCTCAATCACCAGCAGCGAGTCGTCCTTGCGCAGCGACACCTTGCCACGCTTGCCCTTGTCGCGCCCCGTAATCACAATCACCTCGTCGCCTTTGCGGATCTTGTTCATGGCGTGTCCTTACAGAACTTCGGGAGCCAGGGACACGATCTTCATGAACCTTTCGGTACGCAATTCACGCGTGACCGGGCCGAAGATGCGGGTGCCGATGGGCTCCAGCTTGGCGTTGAGCAACACTGCCGCGTTGCCATCGAATTTGACCAGGGAGCCATCGCCACGGCGAATGCCCTTGGCCGTACGGACCACCACCGCGCTGTACACCTCGCCTTTTTTGACGCGACCACGCGGAGCAGCTTCCTTGATGCTCACCTTGATGATGTCGCCGACACTCGCGTAACGACGCTTGGAGCCGCCCAGCACCTTGATGCATAGAACGGATTTCGCGCCCGTGTTATCGGCCACGTCTAACCGGGATTCAGTCTGGATCATTTCAATATTCCCAACTTGCACCTGTCACACCCTGCGCACAAGGCATTCCAGATCAGTCTTGGGCCCGTCGTCCACATCACAAACCATTTGTGACGTTTTTGCTGGGCAGAAAATCTTCTCGCTTTTGGAGCGAAGCCGCGAATTATGGCACCCGGGATAGGGGCTGTCAAGTCCGTGTTTCCGGGTCGGAGCCCCGGCACGGTCGCCACCCGCAGTCCGCGCCCGCACCAGGCGCTGTCGTTTCGGTCACGTTTCACAAACAGCGACAATCCTGTCCTGCCGCGTGGCCGATGCGGGAAGTCCCCGGCCCTTTTCTAGTAGGGGGCGACCGGCGACCCCTGCACGCATTTCCGCGCTTCACAACCAGAAAGCCAGCACATCATGACGACCCCCATCACCTTCATCGGCGGCGGCAACATGGCCAGCGCCATCATCGGCGGCCTGCTCCGCCAGGGCATGCGCGCCCAGACCATCGATGTGGTGGAACCCGACGCCGTCGCCCGCGAGCGGTTGGTCGCCAGTTTCGGCGTCACGGTCACCGAGGCACCCGGTCCGGCCCTGGCGCGGGCGTCGCTCGTGGTCTGGGCCGTCAAACCCCAGACGTTCCGCGAGGCCGCGGCCCAGGCCGCCCCGCATACCACCGGGGCGCTGCACCTGAGCGTGGCCGCCGGCATCCGCTCGGACAGCATCGCCCGGTGGCTGGGCACCGAGCGGATCGTCCGCGCCATGCCGAACACACCGGCACTCGTGGGCAAGGGCATGACGGCCTTGTATGCACGCCCCGCCGTTTCCGCCGAGGACCGCAAGCTGGCGGAACAGGTGATCGGCACCACCGGAGAATTCCTCTGGGTCGACGCCGAAGTCCAGCTCGATGCCGTCACCGCCCTGTCGGGCTCGGGTCCAGCCTATGTGTTCTATGTTCTGGAAGCCATGACCGAGGCGGGCGTCGCCATGGGGTTGAGCGCCGCGCAGGCCCACCAACTCGCGACGGGCACCTTTGTCGGCGCGTCGGCACTGGCGCACAGCGCCAGCGAGCCACCGGCGACGCTGCGCGAGCGTGTCACGTCCAAGGGCGGCACGACGCATGCCGCCATCTCCACCCTGGAACGCGAAGGCGTGAAGCCGATGTTCGTTCGCGCCATCCGCGCCGCCGAAGCGCGGGCGCGCCAGCTTGGCGACGAGTTCGGCGCCTGAGATCCCGCGGCTACCGCAGGCCGTGGGAGACGACGATGCCAGCAAACACCGTGAATCCCAGCCAGTGATTGAGCCGGAAGGCCTTGAAGCAGCCCTCGCGCGTGCGCTCGCGGATCAACCCGACATGCCAGACCACCTGCGCCAATGCCGCTCCGAGAGATACAAAAGTCATAGCATGATATGACCATCCGACGCTGGGAACAAACCAAAAACACAGATAAACCAGATAAAACACGGCAATGGCGGCCACGTCGAACCGTCCCAGCGTGATGGCCGAGGTCTTCATCCCGATGCGCAGATCGTCGTCGCGGTCGACCATCGCGTATTCGGTGTCGTAGGCGAGCACCCAGAACAGGTTCCCGGCCAGCAACCACCAGGCCAGCGGCGGCACCGCACCGCGCACGGCGGCAAAGGCCATCGGAATGCCGAAGCTGAAAGCCACACCCAGCACGGCCTGTGGCATCGACACGTGGCGCTTGGCGAAAGGGTAGACCAGAGCCAGCGCCAGGCCCGCGAAAGACCAGGCGATGGTGACCAAATTGGTGGTCAGCACCAGGCCGAAGGCTGCGAGCGCGAGCACCGCGCCCACGGCCAGCGCCTCCTTGACGCCAATCCGGCCGCTGGTCACGGGACGCTGGGCCGTGCGCTTGACATGCCGGTCGAACTCGCGGTCGGCCACATCGTTGACGCAACAGCCCGCGCTGCGCATGAGGACGGTGCCCAGCGTGAACACCGCCAGCAAATGCCAGCCCGGAAAACCGCCCGCCGCGATCCACAGGGCCGACAGCGTCGGCCACAGCAGCAGCAGCCAGCCTGCCGGACGGTTCCAGCGAATCAGGTCGAGGTAGAGATCGAGCCGATGGTGCCACTTTTCACGCATCATGTTCCTGCAGCGGCCTGAAACCGCTCCTTTCTTCCGGTTCAGGCCAGGCCGAGCTGGCGCAGATCGAGCCTCGCTCCCCGGGCGTCGCGCCGCACGGGCGGGCACCAGAAATAGGCCCCCGTCACGGGCTTCGAAATACGAAACAGGGCATCGACGATCCCGTCTTCGAGACCGGCCATGCGCCGCATCTGCGCCTCGTAGGCATCCAGGGACCGGCCAAAGGCCACGAACATCAGCCCCGCCGCCCGGTCCGCCGCCCAGGGCATGGAGCGGCGCAGCACGAACGCCTCGGGCGAGAAACTCTCCTGGGCCGTGCGCTTGACATGTGCCGATGCGGGGGCCGTCTCCAGTTCCCGGTTGTCCCGCCGACGCCGGCCCATGGCATCGTCCTGCGCCGCGGGCGTCATCGCCTCGAAGGCCTCGAAGTCATGCACCCATTGCTGCACCGCGACAAAGCTGGACCCGTTCATGCCCGCGCCCTGGCGGCGCACCAGAGCCGTCTTCTCGGCCTCGTCTTCGGGATTTTCAGTGCCGTCCTCGTACCCCGTCAGATCGCGGCCATGTCCGGTCGGCCCCCGGCCATGGCGGAACGCATCGACCACGCGGTCCAGCCGCAGGGCGGGCGCGGCCCGCTTTTCCAACTCGCGCGTGGCCAGCACCAGTGGGCCGCGCGCGGTACCCCGCAGCCAGCACCACAGCGCCGCAGGCGTGGAAGGCACATGAACCCCGCGCCCGCGCAGGGTCGGAAACTCGCGCAGGCCCGGCACCGTGGCGCCCAGCGCGTCGACCAGCTGCGGGCCCACGCCCGCAACCACCCGCTCGCCGTCCACGCTGGCCGCCAGGGCCCGCAGGCAAGCCGGCGCAGCCGCGGCATCGGCCAGCGAAAAGAACAGGTAGCGCCCCTGGGACGGGACAGGGCTCAAGAGGCCGGATTGCGCAAGATTCATAAAGACAGCTTTCGTTCAACGAGGTGGGTCAGTGGATCAGGACAGGCGCTGCACACCCGGCAGCTCGCAGGCATAGACCGCGTTGCGCAAGGCGGCAATCGCCTCATACCGGGTGAAACTGCGCCGCCAGACCAGCACCACCCGGCGGCTGGGTGGCGCCGCGCCATGGTCATCCACCACGGGAAGATAGCGGATGAAGGCTTCATCGGTCCTGCGCGAGCGCCGGTGGCCCTCCAGCGCCTGCGGTGGCACCGACAGGCGTGGCACCAGGGTCACGCCCATGCCGGCGGCCACCATGTGCTTGATCGTTTCGATGGACGAGCCTTCGAAACTCTTGCGGATGCCCTCCGCGTTGCTGGAGAAACGGGCGAACTCCGGGCACACCTCCAGCACATGGTCGCGAAAACAATGCCCGGTGCCCAGCAGCAACATGGTTTCGCTCTTAAGCTGCTCCGAGCTGACGGACTTGAGG
>JAEWVY010000263.1 GCA_023396625.1 Pseudomonadota bacterium
GCTGGTGGTGGGCGACGCCGTCGCGTGGACGGCACTGGTGGGCATCGCGCTCACCACCCCGCCCGGCGAGGCCCACATCACCGTGGAGACCGCCAGTGACAGCGCGGCGCGGCGCGTGACCTATGCGATCGGCCCCAAGCAGTACGCCGAGCAACGGCTGAAGGTGGCGCCACGGACGGTCGATCTGTCTCCGAAGGATCTGGCCCGCCATGAACGGGAGCGCACGCACCAGGCCCGGGTCATGGCCACCTTCAGCGAACCGGCGCCACCGGTGCTGCGCATGCGGGCGCCGGTACCAGGGCCGCGCTCGAGTTCGTTCGGGTTGCGGCGCGTATTCAACGGCAAGCCACGCAACCCGCACAGCGGCATGGACATCGCCGCCCCCCTGGGCACGCCCGTCGTCGCGCCGCTGGCCGGACGGGTGATCGACACGGGCGACTATTTCTTCAACGGCCAGACCGTCTGGCTGGACCACGGCCACGGCCTGCTGAGCCTGCTGTGCCACCTGAGCGCCATCGACGCCAAGCCCGGCGACGTGCTGCAGGCCGGCCAGCCGCTGGGTGCCGTCGGCGCCACCGGCCGCGCGACCGGCCCCCACCTGCACTGGGGCGTGCTGCTCAACCGCGCCATGGTGGACCCGGCGCTGTTCCTGGAAACCTGAGTCCGGCCTCGGGCCGACTGAACCGCGCCATGGACCGTGCACCCGACTGCAGCGAGAGCGCGAAGGCACAGGGCCCATGGCGGTCGGCACATGCAAACGAAAAGAACCCGGGCGCTCATTGAAGCACTCATTGAACAAGGAAGGCAGCGCATCGATGCAAACCAGACACTCCCCCTTTCGGCGCCAGTTGCTGCTGGGTGGCCTCGCCGCCACCGCCCTGACCCTGGCCACCGGCTGCTCCAGAAAAAAGCGCCCCCAGGGCAGGACGCTCGCCCCGGACGCCACGCTCCTGTGCCTGGGCGATTCGCTGACCTTCGGCCAGGGCGCGGCGCCAGAGGCCAGCTACCCCAGTCAGCTGGAGGCACTGACCGGCCACGTCGCCCGCAACGCCGGCGTGAATGGCGACACCGCCGCGGCGGCGCTGGCGCGGCTTCCCGCCCTGCTGGAGGAAGTCACCCCTGGCCTGGTGCTGGTGTCGATCGGAGGCAATGATTTTCTGCGCAACCTGCCGTTGGACGACACCCGCGCCGCATTGAAGCAGATCGTGCAGACCGCCTCCGCAAACGCGCAGGTGGTGCTGATGGCACAGCCCCAGCCCACGGTGCTGGCCGCCGCCACCGGGTCCCTGAAAGACCACCCGCTCTACACCGAGGTGGCCACCGAAACGGGCACGGCCCTGTATTCGGACGGATGGTCGGCCGTGCTGTCACGCCCCGAACTGCGCGCCGACCCAGTTCACGCCAATGCCGCAGGCTACCGCCGGTTTGCCGAAGGGCTGGCCACCTGGCTGCGCGAGATGCGGTTCGTGGCCTGACCCACCTCGCCTGCACGACAGGCAGGGCGCCGTCAGACGAGGGGCCGCGCCAGGTACACCCCCTCGCGGCCGACCACGGCCATGCGCGCCGGCATCAGGATGGTGCAGTCGTCGCAGGGCGCGCGGATCTCGTCCTGGCCGTCGGTCGCAATCAGCTCGCCCTGGGCAAAGACCTCGAAACCCACGCACGGGCGGGCAAAGCAGAATTCCGGCGTCCGGATCACGCAGGTCCGCAGCAATTCGAATCGCCGTGGCGCCCCCGCCGCGACCGCCGGTTCGGCCGCGAGCAATCCGAAATGCGCCAGAAAACGGCGCGTCACATCGACGGCCATCTCACTGGTGGCGCGCAGGAAGTGCTGCCCGCACTCGGCCACCACGGCCACTCCCGCGCAGGCGGCCTGCCCGAACCGGCCATGCTGGATCAGCGGCGTGCCCGACCCCAGGCCGCCAGGCATGACCAGGTGCACCTCGGGCCGGCCGATGGCCCGTGCCGCGTCGGCATTGCGCGCAAAGGCTGGATACACCCAGAACGGCTCGACGTCCTGGCTGGTGGAGTGCAGGTCCAGCAGGTGGTCGGCCGCCTCGAGCACCGGCCGCAGCGCACGGGCACGGCGCAGCTCAGGGCTGTCTTCCAGGCCGTCCAGCCACTCGGGTGACCAGATGCGGTTGAGGTTGTGCACGATCTGACGGCTGTCGAACGGCTGGGCCGGATCGAAGGTTTCGTAGGCGGCGACATTGGCGAAACTGACGGTGAGCGTGCCCACCCGCGGGCGCACGCCCCGGTCGAGCAGATCCGTGGCCGCGACCATGCCGCAGAACTCGTTGCCATGCGTGAGGGCGTTGACCAGCACGTGCGGGCCGGGCCTGCCGGAGTCGAACCGGTGCACATAGTCGATGCCCACGTTGCCCCGCCGGTAGGCGGACAGATCCCGCGGCGCCACCTCCATGGCAGGTGGCGGCGGGCAGGCGCTTGCCGCGGCGTTGTCTAGCGAAGTTCCCGCTGGCATGGCTTAGCCCCGGTCGAACACGGCGTCCACCGGCACCTGCAGACCCGTGGCCAGCAGGTTGGTCTTGCCGGCCAGGGACACGATGCTCAACAGCTCGGCGTACTGCTCGGGGGTCATGCCCTTGGCCCTCGCGGCGGCGGTGTGGGAATGCACGCAGTAGCTGCAGCCGTTGACGATCGAGGCGGTGATGTAGATCATCTCCCGGGTCAGCGGATCGAGGGCCCCCGGCGTGGCCATGACGCGCTTGACCTCGGCCCAGGTGGACGCCAGCAAGGCCGGATCCACCGCCGCCAGATAGCGCCACATGTTGTTGATGAATTCGGTCTGGCGCGTGGCGCGGATGTCGTCGAAGACGGCCTTGACGCGCGGATCGCGCTCGGGGTCGACGGAGGGTGAAACAGTGGACATGGCAGCTCCCGGGTCGCCCTTTCAGGCCGCCCCCCGGCCCTTCTGGCTTGCAAAATACACCACCTTGCGCGCCCGCTGCACGTCGCCCAGCGGGCGGTGGGCGGCCAGCGCCTGCCAGGGATCGAACACGGCGGCCTCGACCTCGGCCTGCAGGGCCTGTCCCTCGGCGGACGCGATGTCCTGCACTGGCAGATCGAGCCGGGCCACGGCGGTGTAGGGGCTGGGCCAGTTGACGGAGGCGTCCTCGATCGGGGTCAGCGCCTCGCTCACGAAGGGCTGCAGCTGCAACTCCCACTGCAGTGGCTGGTGCGCCAGCCGGGCAGCGAAATCGGCGCCCCAGTCGGCATGGGCGCCGGGACCGGCCGCGCCATGGGTGGGGCTGGGCACCAGGCGCGCCCGCGCCGCGTACGGGCCACAGGCCATGGGCACAGCGCTGTGAAAGGTCGCGTTGGCAAAGCCGCCAAAAGGCCGGCCGACGTTTTTCAGCATTTTCAGCAACCGCGCCGGGCCACCGAGCAGCCCGTAACGGCGCACCAGATGGCCCAGCAAGGCGCCTTTGCCCTCGGCGGCGGCGGCCACGAAATCCACGAATTCATCGCTGCGGGGGAAGGCGAACACTTCGTGGTTGATGAGGGTGAAATCCTGGCTGACGGCCGGGCCGTTGCCCAGCGCCGACTCGCCCTGCACCCCCGACACCCGGAGCGCGAAGCCGCGGACATCGGGCACGCGGTCGGGCGCGCGGTCGAACCCGCCGTTGGACAGCCGCACCCGGACCTCGTAGGTGCCCGGCGCAGCAAACAGGCCGTGGCGGGCGAATTCGGGCAGGCCATCCAGAACGCTCAGCGTGCCCCGCGCCGCCGTGATCTGCTTGCGATGCAGCGCCCGGCCGGGGCCGTATTTTTTCGATCGTCCGGCCTGGATGGCCAGGATCTGCCTGGCATAGCCGTCGAAACGCACGGCCTCGTCCGCGGCGACGTGTTCTTTCCATGCGGTACTGGGGGTCAGGTCGTTTGTCATGCGGGGCACCCAAAGGAGGACGGAGACAGGATGCTACAGGTCTTGCGAGGAACGCGCTCGCCTGGATCGGCCGGCGGGGGTCGCAGCCCCAGCCGCTGCGAGGCTCGACACCCACCCCGTTACACTGCCCGGACACCCTGTCCTGCGAACCTCTCATGCGCAAACTCCTGGTCGCCGCCGTCCTTCTCGCCCTGGTCGGGCTTGCCGTGTTCTTGGGCCTGCCCACCGTCGTCGACCGGCGCATGAACACGGTGAGCCTGGCGCCGCCCCACGTGGCGGGGGAGCAGGCACGCGCGCTGCACGACCGGCTGTTCATCGCGGACCTGCACGACGATGCCCTGCTCTGGTCGCGCGACCTGCTTCGACGCCACGACTACGGCCACTCCGACCTGCCCCGCCTGCAGGCCGGGCGCGTGGGACTGCAAGTGTTTTCCACGGTCACGAAAACGCCCAAGGGCCTGAATTTCGAACGCAACGCGGGCGACACCGACAACATCACCCTGTTGGTCATGGCGCAACGCTGGCCACGCCGCACCTGGAGCAGCCTGCTGGAGCGCGCGCTGTACCAGAGCGAGAAACTGCACGCCGCCGCGGCGGCCAGCGGCCACCAGCTGCGCATCGTGCGCACGCAGACGGATCTGGCGAACGTGTTCAAGGTACAGACCCCCACCAGCGGCCTGCTCGCGGCCGTGCTCGCGACCGAGGGCCTGCACCCCCTGGAGGGCAAACTGGAAAACATCGACCGGCTGTATGACGCCGGTTTTCGTATCGCCGGCCTGACGCACTTTTTCGACAACGAAGTCGGCGGCTCGGCCCATGGCCTGGAAAAAGGCGGGCTCACGTCATTCGGACGCCTGGTGGTCCAGCGGCTGGAGGAAAAGCGCATGCTGATCGACCTGGCCCATGCCTCGCCCAAGCTCATCGACGACGTCCTGGCGTTGGCCCAGCGCCCCTTGCTGGTCTCCCACACCGGCGTGCAGGGCACCTGCCGCGGCCCGCGAAACCTGAGCGACACCCATCTGAAGGCCATCGCCGCCAAGGGCGGCGTGATCGGCATCGCCTATTTCGAGGGCGCGCTGTGCGACATGTCGGCCGCCGGCATCGTCAAGGCCATCCGCCATGTGGCCAAGCTCGTGGGCGTCAGGCACGTGGCCCTCGGATCGGACTTCGACGGCGCCGCCCGCATGGTTTTTGATGCCACGGGCCTGCCGCTGCTGACGCAAGGCCTGCTGGAAGCCGGCTTCAGCGAAACGGACATCGCGGACATCATGGGCGGCAATGTGCGGCGCCTGCTGCTGGCCCAATTGCCCGAACAGTGAGGAACAGTGAGGCCGCCACGCCACAGCTTGGCTGTGTCGTTGAATCGGTTTTGTCAATTCTGACAGGGGGATTCACACGGGGTTCACGGCGAACCGCTAGATTCAGCCCCGAGTCACGCATCGAGGCGACCAGGGAGGTCTGATCAGCGTCTCCACCGCGGCCACCATGACTTGGTGGCCCGCGGCGGCGTCCGGACGGCGAAGTTCCCGCAGAGGAACCCGCCTTCCGCCGGCGCCGGAAGTGCCTGCGGCGGCCTGCACCGTCTTCAACTCATTTTTTCATTGCGAAGATGTCCATTTGACGCTGGATTCCTGGGCTTTTCGTCCAAAATGATCCCTGTGATCCACCCCTTGCCCGGGCCAGGACAACGCACCGGATACAGTGCGAGCCATCACCCCTCTCGAACGCGCAGCCCCATGAACCATACTTTCCGGAACCCCGCGCGGCGCGGCACGCTCGCCGCCTGCCTGACCGTCCTGACGCTTTCGGCGGCAGCCCAAATGCCCGCTGCGGAATCACGCATCCGCCTGGTGACGGTGTACCCGGGCAGCGCCACGGTGGAGCGCGTCGCCCGCGTGGTGGCGGGCGCGCGACAGTGGCGCTTCACCTGCCTGCCCGCCAGCCTGGACGTCCAAAGCCTGACGGTGAGCGCCGAGGCGCCGCTGCGCGTGGGGGAGTTGTCCGTCCTGAGCGAAGACCGGGGCGCGGTACCGGCCTGTGACAACAGCCCGACGGACGCCCTCATCCGAGAACTCGAGGACCGCAAGGCCCGCCTCGGTGCCGAAAACGACGCGCTGGGCATCGTCACCGGCTACCTCAAGGGTGTGGCCGGCCCCGACGGTCTCCCCAACGGGACCCACGCGGCCCCCGACCCGAAAAACGTGGCCGCGATGGCCGACACCCTGCGCCGCAGCGGTCTGGAGGCGTTGACGCGGCAACAGGAAATCCGTCGCCACCAGGAGGACCTGGACCGGCAGCTCAAGCCCCTGCTGGCGGAACGCGAGCGCGAGCGTGCCGGCCGCGCCCGCGTGGTCAGCGTGAACGTCACGCTGGACGCCCCGAAAGACGGCGAACTGCGCCTGTCCTATCAGGTCAATGGGCCGGGCTGGACGCCGGGCTACCGAGCCCTGCTCGACACACGCAGCGGCACGCTGCGCCTGGAGCGGCAGGCGCAGGTGGCCCAGGCCACCGGCGAGGACTGGCGCGGCGTGGCGATGCGCCTTTCCACCGGTCAGCCGCGCCGCGGCACCACCGGACCGCAGCCGCACCCCTGGCGCATCGGCATCGCGCCGCCACCGTCCGAAACGGCGCGCCTCGCTGCAGCACCCAAGATGGAACTGCTGGCGCCGGCACCTGCGGCCGCGCCTCCACAGGACGCTTCGCCGACCGCCGGCAACTTCGACGTGAGCGTCTTCCAGAACGCCTTTGCCACCGAATTCAGTGTGCCGCAACGCATCGACGTGCCCTCGGGCGGGCCCCGGGTCAGCTTGACCCTGGGGGGGCACGATACACAGGCGAAACTGTTCACGCGGACCTCGCCATTGCAGGACGCCAGCGCCTGGCTGGTGGCTGAACTGCCACGGCCCGAGGGGGTGTGGCCCCCGGGCGCGCTGCAGTTGTACCGCGACGGCGCCTATGTGGGCAACGACACGCTGCGCACCGGCGACGAGGGGCCGCTCACCCTGTCCTTCGGTCGGGACGAGCTGGTGACGGTGCGCGTCGCCCCCCCGAAGGAACTGCGCGGCTCGGCGGGCTTCGCCGGCACGCTCGCCGAGCGCCGCGTCGAACGCGCCTACACGGTCGAAAACCACCACCGCGCGCCGGTCCAGCTGCAGGTGCTGGAAGCGTCGCCGGTGGCCGTGCACGAAGATGTGACGGTACAGACCCGGTTCGAGCCCCAACCCGAATCCCTGGCCTGGAAGGACCGGCCTGGCGTGGTGCTCTGGAGCCAGGGGCTGGCCGCCGGCCAGAGCGCCCGCTTCAGCGCCAGCTACACGCTGACCTGGCCCAAGGACGCGCGGATCCAGGAGTCACGCTGACCCCTCGCGCCGCCACGGGGCGCGGCTTTTGGCAGAATGGGCTTTTCTCAACAACAACTGGAGACCCCCCATGGCCGTGACCGTCAAGATCGATCTGGGCTACGAATTCGAAGTCAAGGCCAAAGCCGATGAAGTGTTCTCAGTGCTGTCCGACGTGCCGCTGTCGGTCAGCCACTTCCCGAAAGTCGAACAGCTCACCGACATGGGGGACGGGGTTTACAAGTGGGAAATGGAAAAGGTCGGCACCTCGCAGGTCAACATCCAGACCGTCTACGCCAGCAAATACGTGAGCGACAAGGCCAAGGGCACGGTCAAGTGGACCCCCGTCAAGGGCGTGGGCAACGCGCTGGTCGGCGGCCACTGGAAGATCAAGGACAAGAAAACCTCCACCGCCGTGACGCTGGCCATCGAAGGCGAGGTCACGGTGGGCCTGCCTTCGCTCATGAAGATGATCGTCGAACCCGTGGTGGCCAACGAGTTCGAGAAACTCGTCGAGAAATACGTGGACAACCTGATCAAACGCTTCGGCGGCGAGGTCTGAGGCCTTGCCAGTTGTCCCGCGCTTTGCTGGACAAGCT
>JAEWVY010000321.1 GCA_023396625.1 Pseudomonadota bacterium
CCAGAATTTCCGCGCATCCCCTCGACAAGTCAGTTCTCCCAGGGGCGGACTCGTGTGCTGGATGTTCGGTAGGGCTCTATCAAATAGGGTCTCTGATAGCATGTAGCTTGTAACAAGAGCAACCAAATAAAGGGTGAGAGGGCTTGTGTTAACCGTCAAATCGTTGAGACGCTTAGTCGCAGGGAGTCTTGTTGGTCGTCCTGTAGACTGGTTTGCGACCATCCGGCCAATCTGGGCCTCTCCACTAAAGCGCTTGACTGCACAAGCGCTGGCCTGTCCTTCGGTCTGAGATCAACGATGGCGGGGCGCATCCCAAGCCTGACCCAAGGCAATTTTGTTCGGATCGATTCTGCAGTCTATTCCGACTGGGGGGTCGGAAAACTCGCTGACATCCACGGGTCGCATGCATGGATCCAGTTTTTTGATGCGCCTGGCGCTCCCTTGCCCGAGGCGGTGGAAGTGGTGCTGTCGCATGTTAAAAGCGCTACGCTGCCCGCACAAACCCGTGTATTTCGCCGCTTGGTGGGAGGGCGCTGGCAAGTCGGCCGCGTGCTGGAAGGTGAAGGGGCAATATTATTTGTTCAGTTCCCCAACGGCGAGACCGTTAACGTTGGTGTCGACCAATTGGAGGTGCGATGGAATCGCCCTTTGACCGACCCGTTGCCACTTCTAGCAGCAGAGGCCACAGAAACCCCGTTTTTGGCGGACGCGCGGTCTGATTTTGTTCGTGCAGTGGCCCGTCAGCACCATGCTGCTGCCGGTATCGATGCGGTGTTGTGCTCGGCAATCGATTTGGTGGATTACCAATTCGATGTTGTGCGGCGGGTTCTGACAGACCCGATCCAGCGCTACCTGCTGGCGGATGAAGTGGGCTTGGGAAAGACCATAGAGGCGGCGATCATCGTGCGCCAATACTTCATCGATGATCCATCCGCTGAGGCTGTGTTGATCGTTCCTACTGCTCTGGTGTATCAGTGGCGACGGGAGTTATCCGCACGTTTCGGTCTGGGCAATGAGTTGGACGACCACTTACATGTCATCGCGCATGATGACCTAGATCGTCTGTCTCAAGTCATCGGCAGTGCCGGCATGCTGGTGGTCGATGAGGCTCATCATCTGTCGCGGCAATCCACGGCCGGGCAACGTCAGCTTTATGCGTTGCTCGAATCGCATGCCCGACGCGTGCCGCGACTGCTGCTGCTATCGGCCACGCCGGTGTTGGGAAACGCCGAGGAGTTCCTGCGGGTCCTGCACCTGCTCGATCCTGTGGTTTTTCCGTTGGAAGATCTCGAGGGGTTCAAGCGACGGATCGCCTCGCGCCAGGTAGTCGCCGAAGTTGTCTCCACCCTTGTGCCGCAAAACGTCTGGGGACTGGGACCAGATCTTGAACGCTTGTTGGAGAACTACCCCGACGATCCCCTACTGGTCACCAAAGTCGCAGCCCTTCAGCAAGTCCTGAACACCTTCCCGGACGAGGAAAGCGAGTCGTTCCTAGCCGCATTGGACGACCTCAAGACGCACTTGGTCGAGAACTACCGACTACACCGCCGATTGCTGCGTAACCGGCGCGCGGCGGTGTCCTGGGCGACGCCGCGGCGGGCCGACATGCGACCGGTCGCCTTCACTGGTCAAGCGACGGCAACTTGGCGCGACCGCCTCGAAACCTTGCGCCTCGCCGCGACGGCCGCGGGCAGTTTGACGCCCCCGATCGAGCAGGCTCTGCTGCAATCGGCCGTCAACCCCCATGCCAGCGCGCCGCTAAGGCCAGCGTTGGCGCAAGCCGGTCTCGATCACCCGGACTTGCTGTCGCAGGCCGAGGCGGTGGATCACGCGGCGCAGCGCCTGCGCGACGATCCAGCGCGGATCATCGCGTTATGCCGGCAAGTACGCGCGCTCCTGGAAACTCCGGGCACGCAGGTTGTTGTCTTTTGCGACCGCCCCGAGGACGCGGATCGGGTGGCGCAAGCCTTGGCCGGGCAGGTCGGTGATCGCGTCGTGCGTCACGAACCGGTCGAAGTTGACGAAGATGGCGAGGTCACGGCCCCGCAATGGGAGCAGTTCCTCGCCGCCCCCGAACGCATACGCGTGCTGGTGTGTGATGTGCGCGCCGAGGAGGGAGTCAACCTGCACGGCGGACGCAAAGTCGCGGTTCATTACGACTTGCCCGCCTCACCCAACCGCATCGAGCAGCGCCTGGGACGCCTGGACCGTTATGGCACCGGGGACCCCATCGTGAGCTACGTCTTGCTGGATGAGGCCAATGCGGACGAGGCCGCCTGGGCCTTGGTCCTCGACCATGGGTGGGGAGTCTTTGGCCAGTCCGTGGCCAGTTTGCAGTACCTGATCGAAGCCACCGCCGGACCTTTGGCGCGGGAATGGGTCGAACTGGGCACCGTGGCCCTTGAAACGCAGGCCCAGCAACTAGGCGGCGAGGACGGCTGGGTCCAGCGCGAGGTGCGCCAACTCAATCACCAGGACGGTCTGGATGCCATGGCCAACCGGGAAATTCCCGGCATGGAGACCTTGGAAGACGAAGACAGCGATTGGGTGGAGTGGCGCGCCGCCTTCAAGGCCTTGGCGATCGAAGCACTGCAATTTCATTGGCACAGCGAAGGCGAACCGGGCGCACCCTCCGCAGATACCCCCTTCCGCGTCGGGTACACCTATCGCGACAGCGGCCGCACCACCCTGTTGCCGTTGACGGGGTTCCTCAAGCATTTCCTGGCGACCGTCGATCAGCACGCCGCCGGCGGCAGCGCGCGTCTGCCATTGACACAGCGCTATGCCTTCAAGCGTCAGACCACGACGAGTCGACGCGGTCTGGCCCAGGGTATTCGCCTGCTGCGTATCGGAGATCCACTGGTCACGTCGCTGGAGCAGTTTTGCGCGAATGACGACCGTGGTCGGGCGTTCGCGGTATGGCGGGTTGATCGGCAGTACGAGGTGAGTGACCCCAGCGGGGCAGATCTGTACTTCCGCTTCGACATCCTGGTGCGTCCCGCCTTGCCGAGCGAAGCTCCGGAGGGAGGATCCGGCGCGGACGACCCCTCGCAACGCCTGCATACCCAGGCGCTCGTACGCAAGGCCAGCACCTTCTTGCCTCCGCTGGCCTTGCGCGTGTGGGTGCAGGGCAATGGCGAGGTCGAAGTCGACCCTTCGGACTTGCTGACCAGCGAATACGCCGACAGTTGGAAGGGCACACGCCGCGACTTCAATTTGAACGTCCGCCGCTGGCGCAGTCTCCCGGCGGACATCAAGTCAACATGGATGCGCGACTGGGCTGGCTTGTGCGAGCGCCAAAGGCAGACAGCGATGGCAACGGTTCGGGCCCTGCCGCAATACCAGAGCCACCTTCAGCAAGCGTTGCAGGCTTGCGTTCAGGAGCGCCGCTTGCGCCGCTCGCAAGGCGAAGCGCGGGCCAGTCGCCTGGCCGGTGCCGCCCAGGAACAAGAACTCGAGGAACTGCGCCAAGCCGATGCCATGTACGCCGCGCTGGAGGCAGCAATTGCCCACCCGCACCTTGAACTCGACGTCGTTGGCGCTGTCTTCCTGGCCTCAGATTCGCCGTTTGACGAATGAGCGGCGCTCTGTTTTCTGAGACTGACCTGCGGGCGGCCCTGGCGCACTGGCCGGACAGTGCGCCCGACCTCGAAGGCAAGGGCACCACGAGCGGCCTTATGGACCGCCTTCGGCAATGCCTGCGTGATCTGCTGCGGCAAAGCGGCACCGCCACATTTGTGGACCTGATCGCACTCCTGCGGCATTGGCTATTGGCCCAGGCTCGCGGTGGCGAGGCGCCCTGGCTGGAGGTGCCACTCACACCGCCTTGGCCCTCCAGTCAGGTCTGGAACGACCACGGTTTTGAAGTGGCCGATCTGGGCACCTGCGCCCAAATCCGCCCCCACTACCCACGGCTGCATTGGCTCGGCGACCAACAGGACCTGTTCGACGATGCGTTCAACGGGATCGAGGCCCGTCTGCCTACGCGTCTGCCATCGGACCCGCCACTGCGCTCACTGCTAGGACTGCCCACCTACACGGGGCCGGGCCAACGCGAAGCCGTCCGGGCGCTGATGCATTTGCCCGCCGACACCACCCTGATTGCCAACTTGCCCACCGGCAGCGGCAAGTCGCTGCTGGCCCAATTGCCGCCGCTGGCGGCCAACCAAGGCACCCTGACGCTGGTCATTGTCCCGACGGTGGCCTTGGCCATCGACCAAGGTCGCCGGATGGCGGAGTTGTTCAAAAAGCGCGACCCTCAGTGGACGGATCGCCCCCTGTCTTTCCACAGCGGCCTGAGCATCGAAGAGCGTTCGTCCGTCTTTCAGGCCTTGCGCCGGGGTGAACAACGCGTTCTGTTCACCTCACCGGAGGCCGCCACCGGTTCCCTAAGAAGCCTGTTGGTCGACTGCGCGCGCGAGGGGCGCATTTCGCATGTCGTGATTGACGAGGCGCACCTGGTGGTGACTTGGGGCAGTGGGTTTCGTCCGGCTTTTCAACTGCTGCCAGCGCTGATCGCCAGTCTGCGGCAGGCACGTGGCCCCGACGCGCCCCAGCCGATTCGTGTAGTCCTGGCCTCCGCCACCCTCACACCCCACACTGTCACCAGCCTGCAAAGCCAGTTTTCGGGATCGATGGGGCACTGCGTCGTCTCTGGGATTTTTCTGCGCCCCGAACCCCGCTATGCGATGAAGCCGTTGGCGTCGCCGAACACGCGGGTACGGCGTGTGTTGGAAGTTGTCCTCAAGGCACCTCGCCCCTTCATCTTGTATGTGACCCGTCCCGATGAAGCCGAGGAATGGCTGCGACATTTGTCCGAGGCTGGACTAGGCCGGGTCGCCGCCTTCACGGGCGAGACACCCGCCCAGCAGCGCCAGTTGCTGATGGCGTTGTGGGACACCAATGCACTCGATGGGATGGTCGCGACCTCCGCTTTTGGCCTGGGCGTCGACAAGAACGACGTGCGCGCCGTCATCCACGCCACCTTGCCGGAGTCACTCGATCGCTTTTACCAGGAGGTGGGGCGCAGCGGCCGCGACGGCCTGGCTTCGGCCAGTTTACTGCTGTACACGGAACAGGATGTGGAGCAGGCCCGAGACATGGCAGGCCCGACCCTCATTGGCAACGACCTGGGCTATGAGCGGTGGGTGGCCATGCTCGACGATCCGGCTCGTCCGATCACCGCCGATGGCGAGATTTGGGTCAACCTCAATCGCCTGCGCGCCGGCTTATCGAGCCAGGGCAAGAGCAACCGGATCTGGAACTTACGAACGCTCAATCTCATGGCCACCGCGGGCCTCATTGAGATCACGGGCTTGAGTGCCCGCGCCCCCGACGGTGCCACCTCAAACGACGATCAGGAGTACACCGACGCGCAGGTGACGTTTGCGAGTGTGCGCATTCGCCATCCCAACCACCGTGATGTCCTGGTGTTCGACGAACGCATGAATGCTGCGCGCGACGGCCTGCTTCAGGCTGCCGGCGACGCATTCACCTTGATGTACCGCGCCGCGCAGGCGCAGATCGAGATCTCGCAGGCCTTGATCCAACTCTATGGCCTCGCGTTACCCAATCATTGGGGCCCGGTCACGGCGTTCTGTGGCGGGTGCAGCCAGCACTGGGGGGACCGGCGCATGCCAGTGCGGCAACTGAAACCGTTCGTGGCCAGGATCGACCGGTTCTCCCCAAGGCTCGAGGAAACGCCCGAACTGCAAAGCCTGCCGCGCGAGCAAGCCAATCTCGCATTTATCGCCACGGCAGATCTTGCTCGTACCTGTGCGGATAGTCGCTCGAGCTTGGCGATGCTGTTGCAAAAGGTGCGCCCCCACTCACTGTGGATCCCGCACTCGGCCAGCGACAGCCTGATCGATTCGATCATTACCCAGCTCATAGCGGTTCGCAGCGACACCTTCGTGGATCGCTTCGATCCACGCGATCCCACCGCGCTGCGCGGTGGTTCAGCTGAAGTCCGGTTCCTGTTGTGGCTCAAGCCGATGATTACGCCTGAAGCCGCTGCGGCCCTGCGGACGTCTCCCAGTGCGCTGACAGTCGTCTTCATCCACACCCAATTGCCGGACCCCAACCGTCCGGATCGGCCGTGGTCCTCGGTGGTTGCCCATGCCGACGAGGACACGGTCTTGCGAAAGTTGATTGCATGAGCTTGTTAAACATCACCAACGACGGGCTGCCCAATATCCTGGTCGTGCTGCATGCCACGGTATTGCGCGCCACCAAGCCCATGGCCGAGGCAGATCTGTTGGAGGCCGTATCGCCGGCCGCGATCGTGGAAGACGATGGACAGATGACCCGCAACACCTTGAATCGGTGGACGGAACTGGGACTGTTTGTTCGTGAAAACGGGCTGATTTCGGTCAAGGAAAGGCTACCGGGGCGCCGCGCCACGGCGCTTGAAATACTGCCGTTCACCCGGCGAATGGCTTGTCGCCAGGCCCTGGCGGAAGAAAACAACCCCGACCTGTGGGCCAGCCAGAGCGCACGGGCTGCCGACCTCACCCGCTCGCTGGCATGGATGCTGGCGCAGGACGTCTACCGGGCCTCCTTCGCCCAGTTTGAGACGCAGGAGTCGCAGCAGATTTTTGATCCAGAGCGTCTGCTTATGCGTAACTCGACCCGTCGCTCAGGCCTACAGTACTGGGCACCCTTCCTGGGGTTCAGCCGGCATCCGTTTGCAGCGGTGGATCCGACCGTTGCTGTGCGAGATGCCCTCGCGGAGGTGCTGGGGCCAGGCGAGGGCCTGCCCGCGCCCCAGTTCGTGGAGCGCTTGGGGACGGTCTTGCCGGTGTTGGACGGCGGGCGCTGGCAGCTCGAGGTGCTGAAGTATGTGGCCCCCGCAGCGCTGCCGCCACGCCAACCCGGACAACTCTCCAGCGCCCTGTCGCGCGCGCTGCTGACCCTTTGGGACAGTGGCGAGTTGCTGCTGCAGCAAAAGGCCGACCTCGGCAGTTCGGTGACCCTCACCGGCGCGGGGGGCGCCCGCAGCGACCTGACCTTTCAATGGATCGCCCGTCCGCAGGAGACCACGGCATGAGCTCCCTGGAACAGTACTGGCCATCGGTCGAACATGCGACCGAGTGCCTGCGCACTGAAGCCGAGACGGTTGATGAGGCATTGCTGTTGGCCGTTCACGAGCCGACCACCTTGTTGCGTCGGGCAGCGCAGACCGGTGTTGAAATCGCGGCCGACGAAGTGGCCTTGCTCAATGAGTTGATGCGCCCGGTGACTGATGGCAGTGCGGTCGTGATTGCCATCACGGGCGCCTCCGGTGTGGGCAAGTCCCACATGGTCCGCTGGCTGCGCGCCCAACTGCAGCGGCACCCCCGCCGCCAGGAATTGGTCGTGGTGTCGATTCCCAAGACCGCCAGTCTGCGCCGCGTGGTCGAATTGATCCTGGAGCCGCTCGCCAGCGAAGAGTACGAAGCGCTCAAGCGCGAATTGGCGAGATCATCCGAGCAATTGACGCCCTCGACTGCTGCCGAGTTACTCGCCGCCGCGTTGGGCGAGGGACTCAAGGAGTACCGGGACCGAACCGCCGAGTTGGTGAAGGCCGCACCGACCGAGAACAGTGCTCTAGCCCCACATGTGGCTGTGGCCGAGCATGCGCGCAGTTTGATCCAAGCGCCGGAAGTGCGGGAGATGTGGCTGAGCAAGGTGCTCCATCGCATCGTGGGGGCCAGCCTGGGTGGCGCCTCCAACCCCGCGGACCGGCAATTTCGCGCGGACGACCTGGCCCCGCCGGAGCAAGCCGCGGGGCAAGAGTTGCCCCAACGGGCACAAATGGCGCTGGCTTTTTTAGGCAACGCCAATGGCCGGTTCCGCAGCACCGCGGCGGACATCCTGCAAGAGGTTCTCGACGGCGCGCTGCGCACCGTGTTCCGCGTCACTGAGGCCCTTCAGCAAAAGTCCATCCAGGACGTGGTCGACGACATTCGTCGTCAGCTGCTCAAGGATGGCAAGGAGTTGGTCCTCCTGATCGAGGACTTGGCGGCCTTGTCGGGGATTCAGCAGCCGCTGCTGGACATCATGATTGCGGAGAGCGATGAGCACGGCCGCCGCGTCCGCGCGCCCATTCGGACCGCGGTGGCCGTGACCGACGGTTTCCTGGCCGGCCGCCAAACGGTGCTCACGCGGGCCAAGGAGCAGTGGGTGGTCCCCAGCGAAGGCTTGGCCGAGGACACCATCGTCAGCAAACTGGTTGACCTGACGGGGCGCTACCTGAATGCCGCACGCTGGGGTGTCCAATACCTGAAGCAGGAGTTTGCTCGGTCCAGCCAGACTAGCCAGGACCTCTACGCCTGGGTGCCCAATTTCAATGAGACATTGGATGCCGCTGCGGCGGAACGGCTGGACGCTTTTGGTCGCAGCCGCCAGGGCTATCCGCTATTTCCCTTCAATACGCACGCCATTCGAGGCCTGGCGGAAGCCGCCATGAAGCAAGGGGGGGTCTGGACCTACAACCCCCGGGCCTACATCAATGAAGTCTTGCGCAAGACTTTGGCTGAACGTCCGGCGTTCATCGCAAGGCATTTCCCGCCCGCGGGCTTCAAGTCGCCCCGCCTGGTGGCCGAAGTGCGTACCGAGTTGCAGCGCAAAGGCTACACCCAGGAGCACGCCCAACAGTTGGAAGCGGCGTTGCACTTTTGGGCGGGCAGTCCGAGTCGTCTGGCGGCGGCCCCGGTACCGCGCGCGGTGTTTGAGGCGTTCTCTCTGCCGTGGCCGTTCGGTACCGCCAGTGCGCCGATCTCACCGGTCGCGCCACCGGTACCGAGGGATCCTCCGCCCCCAGGTCCCCCCGGGACCCCGCCACAGCCCTTGCCCCCAGTCCCGCCGTCCGTACCCGTCGATGCGATACCAGCCGCCCCCGACATCTCCGCGTACGCGGGCGCACTGGAAGCGTGGACGCCAACCAATCGCTTGCCCAACGCCCACGCGCGAGAGACCCGCAACCTGATCGCCCAGGCTTTGGACGAACGCATGGATCTGGGCAATTTCTGCCTGAAAGGACAGAAGGTTGATGCCAGCTGGTTCTGGCTTCCGCCCACGGCCACGGCTGGCAACCCGCCCAGTGGTTTGGTTGTCCAGGTGGTACGACCGGACCAAGCCATCCCTCCTGGCGTTGTCGCCGGTCTCAAGGCCCTAGCGCGCTGGGAGAAAAACGGCAAAAGCTGGTTCTATGCAAATGCGGAAACCGACTACGCCGCGGCCAATGCCCTGCTCGATGGGTTGGAGAACCAGGTCTTGCAGGCGCTGGCCGCCGAGGCAGAACGTGACGCAGGTATGGTGGCCCGGGCGCTCCATATCCAAAGCGTCTTGCTGGGACTGAGCAGCCGAGGACAGCCGGACAGCCCCAGCCTGAAGGCGTTGACCGGCGCCAGCCCCGACGAATCGACCTACATCGATCCGCGCGTGGGGGCCTCCGTCGGCCAAACGCTGGCGGTGCGCAGCAAAGCCACTGCGGCGCGCGCCGAGTTGCAAGATCGCCTCAAGCAATTGATCGGCTGCTTCCAGGGCGCCACCGGAGGCAAGGTGCTGGCCATCGATGCCGACCGCCTCAAGCGAGCGTGGAAGACGGAGTTGCCGGCCCGATGGAGCCTGGGATTGAAAGGCCGTGGTCTGAGCGAAGCAGCCTCCGACGTCCTCGAACGGGTCTCCAGCGGCAGCCTGCCCACGCTGGTCAACAACCTGCAAAGCACGGTTCAAGTGCTGCTGCCTCAAACCAGCGCCGCATTCGACGCGGAGCACGCCCGCGTGGCCTGGCGCGACGAGATGAGGTTGCTGGTGCAAGAGGCCTTGCAACTGTCCGTCTGGCCTGCGGGGCAGCGCGAGTCGGAGATCCGCGCCGTTATCGACCGCTTGGCACAGGAGAATATGGAATCGGTCATCCAGCGCCTGCGTAAGATGAGTATTCCTCCCTCAGATGAGCCGGCGCCGGTGCGATTGGCCGAACTCTGTGCCGTTCCGTTGCCCCGGCTGAGTCAACTGGCGTGCGACGTCGCGGAGTTGAGTCGCTTTTTCAGCGAACTCACGCGACTGATTGACAGCCAGACCCGGTCTGTCGAACTGGAGCAAGCGCTCGCCCAGCGGGAAGAACTGATCAAAAGCCTGGAGTGGGAGCGCTGATGTCGACGCTGATTCAGTCTTGCAGCCAACTGCGCGCCGGCCTGCAAAGGGCCAAGGTCGCCAACCAGACGCGCCAGGAAATCTCCGCGTTGCAGCAGCGCATGCGTGAGTGGGGACAGCACGCGACGACCCGTCACGCTTTGGCTGAAAAGGCCCGCATCGTGGACCCGGCCCTGCTCGAACGCGAAGACATCGCGCAGGCGGACCGCAGCGTGAAAGCCCTGGCCGAACAGGCCAGGCAAGTGCTTCAAGCAGGCGGCAATGTGCAGGACCTGGCAGCGGACAGTCTGTGGACCCGCCTGACGAATGCCGCGGAGTCGGCTAATGAGCGGGTCCAAGAAGCCGCGCGGGCGCAGTGGCGTCAATTTGTCGAGAACCTTGGCCACGTCGATTCGCCTTCGGTCCTGGAGGGTCGGATGCTCAAGACGCCCGCCAATGAAGCGCTCCTGGCCACCTACAAGCAGCAGCACGCGAGGTACCAGGCGGCGGTCCGCAACGACTTGCCTACCAGCGCCGCAACGCAGGAAGAACTCGCCAAGGCCGTGGCGGTGTTACAGGGCTTGCGCGAGCAACTCAAGGGCACTGCCCCCGACGCTGTCCGCCTGTTTCTGAAAGCCATCGAGACGGGCGGCGCTGCCCTGGAGTTGCTCACCCCCGAGGTGATGGAGTGGTTACGCGCCAACGATGACCCCGCTCGCTTCGTGATCAAGCCGAAGACGACCCAGACATGGCGCTAGCTCCGGACCTCCAACTCGCCGAGTTCGCCCTGGATGAACTCGAAGCCCTGGAGGCGCGCTGCCTGGTCTGGGGTCTGGTGGACAACGCCCTCAGCCGCGATGAGGTGATGGCCGCTTTGAAGCGAGTGCTCGACGCACCCAAAGCGCAACCCGTCAAAGACGATCCGAACTGCAGCATTCAAACCGCGCGCGACCTGCGCGATTTCTTGGTCACGCACAAGATGCTGTTTGAAGTGCCGTTTGTGGCCGACGAGGAGCCACGGTGGCGCACGCGGATGGCCGAGGGCGTGCGCTTGGTCGCGCAGTTGCGTCAACTGTTCCCTAAGCATGAAACCCACAAGTGGGCGGAAGCCGCGACGTTGGTCGCCGACTACCGTTTCCTGCGTCGGCCGCGGCGCTACCCGCGCCGGGACCTGGGCGGCTCGCAGGTTTTCGCCACGCTGAGTGAATCTGTCCGTTCGCCCTTGCTATTGGAGGCCATCAAGACGTGGCTCGACCACTTGGATAAGGGCGGCGGACTGGCTCGGTTCCAGGTCAAGTCCGCCGAGCGCATCCTGGCCGGCCTGGAGGCGCGCAGTTGCACGGGAACCCTGGTCTCGGCCGGAACGGGCAGCGGCAAGACCTTGGCGTTTTACCTGCCCGCGTTGTCTTGGCTGGCGGCGCAACGGGTGGCACCAGTCTCTAGCACATCGGCCAACACAGCAGCGGCAACGGCGCAGGCCGTGCTCGGTAGGTTCTTTGCGGCCGTTAATACCTATGCCAATCCCTTGACCGGTACGGTGCCCGTGAACAAACAGGCGGTGCCGCAGGCCCTGGTCTCGGCGATTTCCAGGTATGGCAAGGGCTTCAAGGACCGGCCGCTTCTGTTGCCTTTTTTGGAGGCAGGAGCCGAACGGACCTGCTGGCTTGCCTGTGCGCATGACGAATTGAGTGCGCGGGGCCTGCACGACGAGATGATGGCCTTTGTAGGTCCGAGCTTCGGGGATTTCGAAAAAGACGGCGCGGCCCTGTCTGCAACACAAGGCAGTGCCAGATCCGTCCTGACCCAGGCGGGCTTGCACGTGAGCGCTTTCTTTGCGATCACGCCCAAGCTTGAGTCTCGGGTCATCGCTAGTTGGCAGCGCTATTGGCAACTACTCGAGCAGAGGCCTGCGCGCCCCCGCCAGGAATTGCGTACCTTCCACCAGTTGCGTGCCGCGTTTGATCGCGCCCTGGTGGCCCGCAACGAGAAGGATGCCTTGGCCGCGATGGCGGCTCTGCGCGAGCAGCACCGCCTCAGCGCTGAGAACCGTGCCTTCCTCGAAATCCGATTGCACGCGGCCCTGGGACGCTGGGACCGGATCCTGGCCCACCCCCAATGGGACGACCTGCTCAAGGTTCGCCTGCCGCCGGAGACTTACGGCGACATTTGGGATGCACTGTACGAGACCTACCTTGCCCCCGTGGAGGTACGGGGAGTTGCCGACGATCTGGTAGAGGCCTTCGCCCAGCGCGTGCGCATCATGGCCACGAACCTGCTCAAGGGACGCGGTCGCAGTCGCCGACCCGCCGCGCTCAAAGGCTTCCTGCTGCACGAGTTGTCGTTGGACGAGCCGTCGGCCCAACTGTGCGCATCCCTGCTTCAGGAGTTGGGGGCGCACGCGTTCGGTCCGGCTTCCGAGGCAATTGCCACGATAGCTCGGGCATTGCAGCCCAAGTCGGGGCTGGAGCAGGCGCTGCACGAGATGGAGTTGGAGCGCTACGAACAAGCATTGGCGCTGCTGCAACCGTTGCCAGACTCGATCGAGGTCCTGCAGGCACAATTGCGCTGTGCCAAGGAGATCGGCCATCCCGGCCAGGCCAGCGCAGCCATCGACCGACTCCAGGCGGCCAACGCGGAGATGGCGATGAAAGCGCGGCAGGCTCGGCCACGGCTTCTGGCGGATGTCGAAAAGCTCGCTGCGCAAAACATCACCACGGCCACGCTGCCGGGTCCCCAATCGCCCCCCGGTCCCGGCAAGGCCGACGACATGCTGGTGTACTGGCGGGAACTGGTTCACTCACCTGAGGCCGCGGCCATGCTGGAGCAGCCCAGTTTTGTTCAGTCGTTGTTATCGACGATCGAAGATGTCGCCCTCGACACGTCGCCCTTGTTCGAATCCTTGTTGCCGATCTGGTTCGACTGGCTGGTGATTCGCACCACGCCCGCCAGCGCGCTGATGAAGGTCTACCTCGGCTTCATCGAAGCGCTGCATGTCCGCGACCGCGCGGGCGAAAGCGAACGGGAGATGGTCCGACTGGCCACGCGCCATGCGCTGATCGCAGGCCTCACGCCCTCTGAATACACCGGCCTGGTTGACCGCCTGGGCGATGTGTTCTCCGAATCACCTTCACCACGAGAAATCGGCTGGGGCCTGGACCTGGCAGACTTGCTGGCCGTTCACCCGTGCAGGGATGACGAGGCGCGCCTTCGGTGGACCGCCAAAGTGCTTCAGGCAGCCAACCAGATCTGGGCTCGTCTTTCGACCGCCGAGCGGTGCCTGCTGGAATTGCTGGCACAAGAAGCGGAGTTCCCTCTGCCGCCAAGGCCAGCGGAGGATACCGACGGCGAGGCACAGGTTCGCGCGGACATTCAGGCGCGCATCTTTCTCTACAGCCTGGATACCCACGCCATCCGCCGAGCAGCGCTAGTCCTTGAAGCAGCGTTTCCACAAGCCAAGATTGACACCAACTCCGATGAAACCTGTACGCCTCGCCTGAGGACTGGAACCCGTCACGCCGACTGGGTGGTGTTCGTCTCGGGGGTCGCCACCCACCAGGCCTTTTTCTGCATCAAGGCCGCCGTGCGTGCAGATGCGGCCTTGCTTCAAGTTGACGGCAGTGGCACCACACGTATTGTGGAACGCGTGATACGGCAAAGCCAGTTGGTCCCGACCACGGCCACAGCCTGATCAGAGGGGGGGGCCATCGCAGCACGCACTTGCCGCCACTGACATGCCGCTCCACCACGCCCTTGACCACGCGGCCGTTGCTGTTCATGTTTTACACCTTGAACGGCGCCACCTTCAAGCCCCGTTTGCTGTAGTTGCGGCACAGCGCGGTGGTGGGCCAGTTTTTGCCGGTGTTGCTGGTGGTGCCCAGCACTATGACGCGTGCCGCAGCCATCAGCCGTCCACCTCCGCCCAGCAGTTGGGCGTCTCGTACAGCGTCACCTTGGCCAGCGACAGGTGGCGGCCGAAGCGGTTTCGGTACACGTCTTTCAGGATGTCAAAGGCGGCCTGGGCCAGGTTTTCCACCGTGGGAACACGGTCGATGACCACCGTCTTGTGGCCTGGCATGCTGTCCAGGAAGGCGCGCACGGCGATGTCTTTTTCATAGACGATGAAGGCGTGGTCCCACAGGTCCACCAGGTGCGCCTTGGCCAGCGCTTTGATGTCGCCAAAGTCCATAATCATGCCGTTGTTGGATTCGCCGTCTTTCTGCACCACGTCGCCCTCGAGGGTGATGAGCAGCGTATAGCGGTGACCGTGCAGGTTGCGGCATTGGCTGTTGTGGTCGGGAATGCGATGCCCGGCATCGAACTCCATTTTTCGGGTAATTGTCAGCATGGGAGGGTCCGTTGTTTCCTTCAGGGAATCTGCAGCAGTTTGTGGGTCTGCACCGACAGGTTCCACAGGGGATGCGCTTTGCAATAGTCAATGGCCAGGCGCAGATTGGTGGCCTGTAGCGGTCCGTCCATGGCCTGTACAAAATGGTGTTCAAAATCCAGCGCAGCGTATTGGTCCAGGGACTGCCCGGACTGCGGGATGACGACCTTGATCTCGTTGCCCTGGCGCACTACCAGATCCGAGCCCATCTTGGGGCTGACGCAGACCCAATCCACGCCACGCGGAACCGGCAGCGTGCCATTGGTTTCAATCGCCACCGTAAAACCGGCGGCGTGCAGGGCATCGATCAGCGGGGCATCCAGTTGCAGAAGCGGTTCTCCACCGGTGCACACCACGTATTTTTGCGCGGGGTAGTCGGCAGGCCACAGCGCATGGATACGCGCGGTCAGGCTGGCAGCGTCGGCAAACTTGCCACCGCCTTCGCCGTCGGTGCCGACAAAATCGGTGTCGCAGAACTGGCACACCGCGCTGGCACGGCCCTCTTCCACTCCGCTCCAGAGGTTGCATCCGGCAAACCGGCAAAACACCGCGGGGCGCCCGGCATGGTGGCCTTCGCCTTGCAGGGTATAAAAAATTTCTTTGACGCTATAGGTCATCCTTTCTGGCCCTTGCGGTAGGTCTCATAACCAGCCTGGCGCAATTCGCATGCAGGGCACTTGCCGCAACCGTAACCCCACGTGTGACGCTGGCTGCGATCACCCAGGTAGCAGGTATGCGACTCCTCCAAAATCAGTGAGACCAAATCTTTGCCCCCCAGTTGCTCGGCCAGACGCCAGGTGGCGGCCTTGTCGATCCACATCAACGGCGTCTCGACCACCATGCGTTGATCCAGTCCGAGGCTGAGGGTGACCTGCAGCGATTTAAGCGTGTCGTCGCGGCAGTCAGGGTAGCCCGAGTAGTCAGTCTCGCACATGCCTCCCACCAGCACCGTCAAGCCACGCCGGTAGGCGAGGGCTGCTGCGAAGGTCATGAACAGCAAGTTGCGACCTGGCACGAATGTGTTGGGCAGTCCCGTCTTCTCGAAATCGATGGCTTTGTCCTTGGTGAGGGCCGTATCGCTGACCTGGCCCAGTAGGCCCATGTCCAGCATATGGTCTTCGCCCAGTTTCCCATTCCAGGCGGGAAAGCGTTCGCGCAGCGATTTCAGGACGGTCGTGCGGCATTGCAGTTCGACCGCATGACGCTGACCGTAGTCGAAGCCAATTGTCTCCACGCACTGGTAGCGATCGAGCGCCCAGGCCAGGCAAGTGGTCGAGTCCTGACCACCAGAAAACAATACGAGGGCAGAGGTGTGCATATCGTTAGGCCGCGCGGCGTAGTTTGCGTAATTGCCGCTTGGTCGTCGAAACCAAATGACGAGTTAAGGTATCGATGTCCTGAGGCGTGTTCTGTAGATGGTTCCAAGGGACCTCATAGTCGGCGATCGGCCAATTTCCTTGTGTCCATGCGGTGTAAGGCTTGAGCAACTCCAGGCCTTGCTCGAAATGCGCCGCAGTCCTGGCTCCATTGATTGCGTAAAGCAAATCCATCACAAAACCCATCGCGATGATTCCGGCGCCATGGCGCAGTCGCGAGTGGCGCGGCGACATACCCGACCACTCCCCACCAAATACCTTAGCAACCGCCGTAAAGAACTCATCGATAACCTTGACTGCGCGATCTTCACGGTCTTCATATGCGATCAAATCACGCACTGCGCCCTGGGCGGTTGAGTTCATCACCAGTTTTTGCATAGCGGTATCGCTAATGACGCCGCCTGGGTTGGTGTGCTGGCGGATTTGGCCGCGCAGGGCCATCGAACCGTTGAAGTTCAGGCGTTCGACCACACGCGCGGCGAAACGGCGGGCTGTGTACCGCTCTGGCAGTCCCTCGACGTTCGGCAGGAGTTCGTAAATCAGCGTCTTGGGAAGTGGCCTGGCGCTGTTAATGAACACGAACTGCTGCCGCAGTTCATCGTAGTCCTTGCAAACCAGGGCAGAGACAAACACTTGAAATCCGGGCTTCTCCAAGCCAGACAGAGCGGTTAGACGCTGCTGACCATCAACAACGAAGCCGGGAGGGCCGTTCTCGGTGTCAATCTCCACATCGACACGGCCGTCCTCATGATGCTGGAGTTTGACGTTCTCCAGGAAAGCCACGATCACTGCGTTGGGCAGCAGAGCGTCTTCGCGACTTAGATAGCTGCGGATATCTTTGATGTGCGAGGAAATCTGGTGCCGCTGGAAACCCTTTAGTTCCCCGCTGTCCTTTCGGCCCAAGCGTTCAATCTGTGCGAATTGCAGGACCTGCTTCGGCTCGGCAGCAAACATAAAAACTTCGTGGTCTGCCGCCTGATGCGCGGTAAGAGCAGGGAATCGGAAAACAGTCATGGCTGATTGGCGAGAGTGCGGTGAAGGTGGCGGTGATAGACGCCTAAGTTATGGAATCCTCGGCGCTTGTTTCGATTGCTGCCGCGGAAAATGATGACCTCGACACCGACATCACGGCAGATGGCGCAATCACAGTGCTTCCAGGGACGGTCTTGTAGCGTGCGCTCAATGCGCGCACGGGTCGTAGCCAACGCACGGTCCTGAGTCGCGACTCCGGTTGCATCGCCTCGTACAAGGAACTGCGAATAGTCCATGATTGCCTCGAGTGTCTCCTCGACCGTACGTTTTCCTTGGTCGAATTCACGCAACAGGAGCAAGGATCTCTGCTCGCGCATCTGGAGGTCCTCGGCGTGGAAAACTCCTCGCTTGACGCCTTGCATTAAGCGGGCATTGTCCATGGCCTGAGGAACCCGGATGGCTGTGTAATAGTCAAGACCCCCGCGACCGTTGTCCATGTAGTAATTTGACTTTTCGTCCTTAAAAGCACGAATTAGTGGCGACGTTGAATCGAAACTTGTGATGCCATAGCCTGTGAACTCGCCAATGTGATCAGCCTTGGCGAAGCCTAGTAAATGCATTTTCGGTTCTGGACCGATCTTGTCCCGAATCGCCCGCAGCACTTGCTTTATCGCGTCTACTTTCAAGGGTACCAAGCCGCCAATGGCTAAGTACTTGTAGCCCATTTTGACCAAGGCAGCCGAGGCATCTGCCATGCTCTTAGGCGACCATCCTTGCACAGCTCCCATCGGCTCAAACAGGTCGCCCTCATTTCGAACCAAATTGCGGAACGTGCGCGCATTCTCCAGCGTGATTTCGTAGCGATAAAGGGTGTCCTTGGACTGGTCGCCGGCATCCGGGTTTTGCAGATCACAAGCGAAGATCACGTGGTCAGGTGATACCCCGTGAGTGAACTCGGCGTCCAAATAGAATTCGACCACCTCCGATGGCGAGTAAGCCGGGTCGTGGTGCTCTACGTAGGCGAAAGCACCACAGTCGCCCATTAGCATGAGGTCACGGTGCTTAGGGCCATCAAAGCGCAAAAAACGACGCGCTCCCTCGCGCAGCAACCGTTGCTCCTCGGCAGTAGAGTAACGTACCTTTGAAGAAGCCACGCCGTCGGCTTGGCGGATAGCACTCATCGACACCAACAAGCCATCGTAGGGTGCCTCATCCATGATCTCGTGCGCGTACTTGTCGTGCCAGTACCGTTCACGACCCGTTGGTGATGAGTCCGTCAAGAAGTCGTACTTTGGGTCGACGTAGTCCTGGGTATCGGAGTAAAGGAACTTCACCGTACTTCACTCCCGCCGATGTAGGCTTGCACCAGGGCAGTCTGTAGGCGCCGAATATCGCGCGGCGTGTTCTGGATTTCGTTCCAGGCTACGCCCAATCCCTCCCAGGTTCCACAAGTCCATCGGCACGCCGGGGCCACCTTTTGCAACTCGCTCTCGACTACTTTGACGTCATCGGTGGCATTTGCGCGCGAATATATACGATCCATCAGGACGCCCATAGCTAGCAGACCGGCGGAGTGCATGAGTCGACTTTGTCGAGGGTCCTTACCCCAAGCATCGGGAAAGACGGACTTGACTGCGGACCAGAATGTCACCAGCAAGCGGTACATGTTCTCTAAATCGACGCCGTCGCGTCCTTGATGAGTTACCCGATAAGTGGCCAAGGCTCCTAAAGGGTTATTGATACTATTGCGAATCATCGCAATCACAGCGGTGTCAGTAATGATGGATTTGCCTGTAGTGGCGCCGTCGGACGGTCGCTTTATCAGTTGATGGAATGGAGATGCTGGATCACGATTGAGCAGTCCGCAGAGTTCTGATGGCACGCGCCGTATACTCAATTCACGTGGGAGAAAAACTCCGCTTGTTTCGGGAAGAAGTTCGTTTATTAGTCGTGTGGGCAGTGGCCTGGCCTTGTTGACTAAGATGAATTGTTCTCGCTGGATGTCGAGGCGGTCAGAAACAAACCCGATCACTGGAACAGCAATATCGCGGTTTTCGGCTTGTGCAAGTGCAAGCGATCGCTGCTGGCCATCAACGATCCAGGCAACACGCTTTCCTTCCTCGAATAGGGGAATGGTGAGCGTACCGCTTTGCGCAATGCCCTGATCGCCTTTGGGCCGGGTCCCGCGCGAAGCCGCAAAGTGCACTTCTGGCGACAGCGCAAGGATGATAGCGTTGGGAAACAACACGGAGCCCTGATTGAGGTAGTCCACGATTCCTCTGACATGAGACCGGATCTCAGGTCGTTGGAATCCGCGCACTGCGTCGTTTTCGTCGCGGCCTATACGAGAGATGTCCGCCACCCGCACGATGTCGGCGCCGCGAATAAAAAATGCGAACACATCGAGACCCTGGCCTTGGTGGGTATGCAAGGCTCGCACGACAATTTCGGATTTTGGCGATTTGCCCCTCATCCGGGATCTCCAATGTTTGTTGTAGACGATACTTCCTTCCCGATTTCTCGCCAGAGTTGAGCGAAACGTCTTTGTTCGCAAGCGACCAATTCTTCGTCGCGAAGAGCCCGCAGTAACTGCGTGCTCCGACCTTGGCAACCGTCCCAGCGTTGACGGATCAATGCTTTCAATTGGTTGTCGTCGAGTCGTTTGCGCTGCGGAGTTTGGCGTGTCGTATACAAAGCCAGCGAATTGGTAACCAGCACACGACTGGCCTGCAAACTCTTGCCGGCACCGTTTAATTCTTCTACGAAGTGGCGCAAGGCCCGTTGAGGGAAGTCCGCTTTCGTTCCGGCGAATCCGGTGACGGATTCCAGGCGCTCGTCATAAGGCATGACGGTAGGTTGCAACGTCACGGGGATCTCGACCATGCCAGCTGGTGAAGTGAAAATGCGCACGCGGACGGCATCTTCAGGTCGAATTTCTGCCAGATCGATTGCCAACATCTTCAGGTAAGTGGCAGGTAGGGCAACCAGCACCTGTTCATCTGCTCTCGTGCGAATCAATCGACTCAGCCCTCCGCGAGATAGCAGATGCCACCATTGGGCAGGTGTTGCCTGGTGTTGTGCCAGAGCTAACGCTAATCCGCCTGAGGCTTGCACAGGAGTCAGGTCGTAAGCAGGGATCTTGGCCTCGGCCTGCACAACGCCCATGCCTGCCGACACAAAATGCAGAGAGGCGTTCAGGTGTTGCGCGACGCGACGGACTTCCGCAATCGAGCGCCCCGTGTAGAGATCCAGCGCAGTCCGTACGGCGGTACAACCCGCAACTGCGGCCTGCCACTGGGTCACGGTGTCGGACAGGGTCAGTCCTACCAAGTTGGCATCCATCACGAGCGCCGTCTTTGTGCCTCGTTTTTTAGAGGTGCAGTTTGAAACAATAACAGGCATAGAGTCTCCCTCCAGTGAGCTAGAGGGCATCCAGTCTTGCAGTAATTATAACCTCGAAAAAAATGACTTTTGGCTATAACCTATGATGATTTAAAAACAAGTCTGCAGTTATTTCTATAATTATTAGAAACTATCAAAAGATCTGTTTAGATGGTTTATTTCTATCTTATGCTGGTTCGTCTGTCCCGATGGCGGGGGGGTTGGCGGCCCGATGACGGGCGCAATACAGTTGTTGGTGTGACGCAGTAGGTTGCCCCAGAGGTCGAGGGCCTGTAATTGCGCCGCAGTGGCTTTGTGGTGTGGTCTGGTTGTCTTGCTCAGCGACAGGTGGGACCGTTTTCGAGACTCGGGTTGTACTGGGGGCGACGTGTTCATCGCGTACAGGGGGGCGGCATGCTCCGACTGACCTCGGTATGCATGCCCCTTCCGTGTGCACATTTCAGTTTTCTGACGTCGGGCGGTTTTAGCAATCAACGCCAACTGACTCAGCACGTGCACCTCCTTGGGGGTGGGAGGGAGGCTGTCGCTGGTGGAATGCTCACGTTGACTGTTCCGTCCGAACACGCCAGCCATTTGCAGCGTTTGATGGACATGTGTTGTGAACGGTTGGCCGCAGCAGGCGCAGATCTTGGTGGGCATCAAATTTCTCCATACGAAAATTCGTATGGAACCCGGTGGCCAACGCCACCCGAGCGACTGGGTCTGCTCACCAAGCGCTTCGATGCACGAAGGCGTGCGGAGAATGGGTGTTTATTCTCCGCATTTCATGCGCAGAATGTATTGCCTCTGCGGTGAATTGGGTTTCTAATCGCCGCATGAATGGCGGAGAAAAACTCTACATCTGGCAAGCCGACGAGTGGCCGCTTTGGCGTTACGACCTGGCAGCGCTCACTGGCCCATTAGCTGACGTCAGTCTGGCCCAGGGGCTTTTGCTCGGGCGATTGGCGGATGTGGGGATGGCGTTACGGGACCAGGCCAGTCTGGCGGCGTTGACCGAGGACGTGGTCAAGACCAGCGAGATCGAAGGCGAAGTCCTCAACGTGCAGTCGGTGCGATCTTCCATCGCCCGCCGCATGGGCGTGGACATTGGCGCAGTGGCGCCTGTGGACCGGCACGTGGAAGGGGTGGTGGAAATGGTGCTGGATGCCTCCACCCGTGCCGCCGAACCTCTGACGGCTGAGCGCCTGTTCGGTTGGCACGCCGCGTTATTTCCCACCGGCTACTCCGGCATGACCCGGATTGAGGTGGGCCAGTGGCGAACCGATGCTGAGGGCCCCATGCAAGTGGTATCAGGGCATTTGGGGAGGCGCAAGGTGCATTTTCAGGCCCCACCTGCAAAGGATCTGTCCGCTGAGATCGACAGCTTTTTGGTCTGGGCCAATGCCGAGACGGGTGAGCCTATGCTGATCAAAGCGGGGTTGGCGCACCTCTGGTTTGTGACGCTGCAC
>JAEWVY010000040.1 GCA_023396625.1 Pseudomonadota bacterium
CCCCTACGGCCGCTTCTTCGTGCGCGAGAGCGCCCACCGCAAGGAGCAACTGGGCTACCTGTTCCTGGCGGGCGGCTCGGGCCTGTCGAGCCCGCGCTCGATGATCCTGGACCTGCTGGCCCAGGGCTGCAGCGCCCCCATCGTGCTGATCAACGGCGCCCGCTCACGCGACGAGCTCTACCACCACGCCGAATTCCTCGACCTGGCGGCCAGGCACCCGAACTTCCGCTACGTCCCCGCCCTCTCCGGCGAGCCGCAGGACAGCGACTGGGACGGCGCGCGCGGCTTCGTCCACGAGGCGGCCAAGGCCCACTTCAACAACGACTTCCGCTGCCACAAGGCCTACCTCTGCGGACCGCCGATGATGATCGACGCCTGCATCACCACGCTGATGCAGGGCCGCCTGTTCGAGCGCGACATCTACACCGAGAAATTCATCTCGGCCGCCGACGCGCAGCTGGTGCGCAGCCCGCTGTTCAAGCGGATCTGACCGTCGGGGGCCGGTTGCGCGTATCGCCGACAAAGTCATGGACCACCTCCAGGAACGCCCTGAGCACCGGCGAGCTGTCCCCGCTGCGGTAGAGGCAGCTGAGCTCCAGCTCCCTGAGCGTCTGGCTCTTGAGCGGGCGGAACACCACGCCGGGCAGCCGCAGGTTGGCCGCCGACTGCGTCGTGATCGCCACGCCGAAGCCGGTGGATACCAGTGCCACGGCGGTCAGCACGTCCTCGACATCCTGCTCGACCACCAACCGCACACCCTCGCTGCGGAAGGCATCCGCGACCTCCTGCGCCAGCCCGCGCATCGGCACATTGGGGTAGGTGATCATGGGCACGTTGTCCAGGTCGCGCAGCGCGATGCTGGGCCGCACCGACAGCGGGTGCGAGTCGGGCATGGCAACCACCAGGGACTCGCGCAGCACCGTCTCGACCGTGATGCCCGCCTCCTCGGGCACCAGCCGGTTGAAGCCGACCAGGATGCGCCGCTCGTGCAGGGCCTGCAACTGCGCCACCTTGGTCATGTTGTGCAGCACGATCTTGACCTCCGGCCGCGCTGCGTGAAAACGCGCCAGCATGCGCGGGATCACGTCGAGCACGCCGGAACCGAACAGGCCCACGTCGAGCTGCCCAATGAGGCCCAGCCCCGCGAGCCGCGCGCGTTCGGTCGCGCGCTGCGCCAGCCCCAGCAGGTTGGGCACTTCGGCCAGCAGCGTCTGCCCCGCCTCGGTGAGTGTCACGCCCTTGGGCGTGCGCACGAACAGCGGCGCCCCCACCTCCTCTTCCAGCGCCTGGATGTGCCGTGTCAGCGGCGGCTGGGACATGTGCAGCCGCTGTGCGGCCCGTCCGATGTTGCCTTCCTCGGCCACCGCGAGGAAGTGACGCATGTCGCGCAGGTCCATGTCCAGGGCTCCTTGTCCGTCTCGATACCTAAATGGTATCGAACTATGGAAAAAACAGTATTGGACAGTATGGAGCTAGATTTTTATCGTTGCACACACTTGAACGACAGGCGCCCGCAACCGCTCACCGCCGAGCCTTCCACCCAGAGCGCCCTCCAGGAGACACACCGTGCCCAAGTACGACATCTGCATCCAGGACACCGGTGAGCACTACAGCTGCACCGACGCCCGCTCCGTGCTCGAAGGCATGGAGTCGCTGGGTCGTCGCGGCATCCCGGTTGGGTGCCGCAACGGCGGCTGCGGAGTCTGCAAGGTGCACATCACCTCAGGCCGCTATGAAGCGCGCGTGATGAGCCGCGAGTGCGTGAGCGCCGAAGACGAACGCGAGGGTCGCGTGCTGGCTTGCCGCGTGCGCCCGGCCAGCGACCTGCAACTGCGGGTGATCGGAAAGATGAAAAAGAACGTCTGCAAGGTGGTTGAGCCAGCCGGCGTTCCCCAAACCACCTCAACCTAGAGAGAGACAAAGGAGATTCCCATGGCTATGAAAGGTGTACTGCGCCCAGGCCACGCCCAGATCCGGGTGCTGGACATGGACGAGTCGGTGAAGTTCTATACCAACGTGATGGGTCTGATCGAGACGGGCCGCGATGGCCAGGGCCGCGTCTATTTCAAGACCCGCCAGGAACGCGACCACAACAGCGTGATCCTGCGCCAGGCCGACCGCGCCGGCATCGACTTCTTCGGGTTCAAGGTCGCCACCACGGCCGACATGGACGAGTTCGAGCGCCGCCTCAAGGCACACGGCGTCAAGACCGAGCGCATCCCCGCCGGCGAACTGCTGGAGACCGGCGAGCGCGTGCGCTTCATGCTGCCCACCGGCCATGCCATCGAGCTGTACGCCGAGAAGAAGGACGTCGGTAACGGCATGGGCTACACCGATCCGGAAGTCGACGTGGTCGACGGCCCCGGCATCCGCCCGACCCGCATGGACCACGCCCTGCTCTACGGCGGCGACATCGACGGTGCGCGCGAGATCTTCGAGAAGTGCCTGGACTTCCACCTGGTCGAGCGCGTCAAGCTCGAAGACGGCAAGACCGACCTGGCCGTCTGGCTGACCTGCAGCGCCAAGGCCCACGACATCGCAATGGTCCGCCACGCCGAGGACGGCAAGCTGCACCACGTCTCGTTCCAGATGCCTTCGTGGGAAAGCGTGCTCCGCGCCGCCGACATCATGAGCATCAACCGCGTGTCCATCGACATCGGCCCCACCCGCCACGGCATCACGCAGGGCACGACGATCTACTTCTTCGACCCCAGCGGCAATCGCCTCGAGACTTTCTGCGGCGGCTACGACCACTACCCCGACATGCACCCGGTCACCTGGACCTGGGACGAGGTCGGCCGCGGCATCTTCTATCACGACCGCAAGCTCAACGATGCCTTCCTGAGCGTGGTGACCTGAAGCCCCTCCCGCGGCACTGTGCGACGTCTTCCTCTCCTGCGGGAGGGGGACGCACCCTGTGGGTTCCATGGATGCCCGGGACCCGCTCGCCGCTGCGCGACTGGCCGTTCCCTCATCTTTTGGTCTCTTGACATGAACCCTTCCATCGCTGTTTCTGCTCCTGTGATCGTTGCACGCGCGGCGTCGGTCGCCTGTGACGCGGCCGTGGCCAAGGCGGAGGCATTGGGAATCCGCATCAACGTGGCCGTGACCGACGCTTCGGGCACGCTGGCCGCGTTTCTGCGCATGCCCAATGCGTTTCTGCATTCCATCGACATTGCCATCGACAAGGCCTACACCGCCGCGAGTTTCGGCTTCCCCACCGCTACCTGGCCGCAGGTGCTGGCCGGGGACGAAGGGCTGCGCATCGGCATGCCGCACCGCCCCCGCCTGGTGACCTTCGGTGGTGGCCTGCCGATCCGCGTCGAAGGCCGGCTCATCGGCGGGATCGGCGTCTCCGGTGGGTCGGCTGAACAGGACACGGCCTGCGCCCAGGCCGGCATCGACGCCCTGCTCGCTCTGGCCTGACACGCACTCACCACGGATTCACAGACTGATCTGAACCCTCCCATGAAACACTTCTTGAACTTCATCAACGGCGACTTCGTCGCGACCGACAAGACTTTCGAAGATCGCAACCCCGCCACCAACGAGGTGGTCGGTCTGGTACACGAGGCCGGCCAGCGCGAGGTCGACGCGGCCGTGGCCGCGGGCCGCGCCGCGCTCAAGGGCGAGTGGGGCCAGATGAGCGTGGTCAAGCGCGCCGAACTGCTGCACGCGGTGGCCGACGAAATCAACCGCCGCTTCGACGACTTCCTCGCCGCCGAACTGGCCGACACCGGCAAGCCACGCTCGCTGGCCTCGCACATCGACATCCCGCGCGGCGCCGCCAACTTCAAGATCTTTGCCGACATCGTCAAGAACGTGCCGACCGAGAGCTTCCAGATGACCACGCCCGACGGCGGCACGGCCATCAGCTACGGCCTGCGCACGCCCCTGGGCGTGGTCGGCGTGATCTGCCCCTGGAACCTGCCCCTGCTGCTGATGACCTGGAAGGTCGGCCCGGCCCTGGCCTGCGGCAACACCGTGATCGTCAAGCCCTCCGAAGAGACGCCCGCCACCGCCACCCTGCTGGGCGAGGTGATGAACGCGGTCGGTATTCCCAAGGGCGTGTACCAGGTGCTGCACGGCTTCGGCCCCGGCTCGGCCGGCGAGTTCATCACCAAACACCCGGGCGTCAACGGCATCACCTTCACCGGAGAAACCCGCACCGGCGAGGCCATCATGGCCGCGGCCGCCAAGGGCGTGCGCCCGGTCTCGTTCGAGCTGGGTGGCAAGAATGCCGGCATCGTGTTCGCCGACGCCGACTTCGACAAGGCGATCGACGGCATCACGCGCAGCGCCTTCGAGAACTGCGGCCAGGTCTGCCTGGGCACCGA
>JAEWVY010000094.1 GCA_023396625.1 Pseudomonadota bacterium
CAGCACGCCGGCGCCGGCCCAGATCATCGCCAGCCGGTAGCCACTCTGGTAACTCGCCGCCAGCGCCGCCTGACGGTCGGCGCCGGCGGATTCGATGCGGAAGGCATCCAGCGCGATGTCCTGCGTGGCCGAGCCGAAGGCCACGGCCAACGCGCACCACACCAGCGGCCCCAGGGCCTCGCGCGGGTCGGCCATGGCCATGCCGGCCAGGCCCGCGATGATCGCCCCCTGGGCCAGCAGCAGCCAGCTGCGCCGCCGGCCCAGCGCCCGCGTGAGCAGTGGGATCGGCACGCGATCCACCAGCGGCGCCCAGACCCATTTGAAGCCGTAGGCCAGCCCGACCCAGCTCAGGTAGCCGATGGTCGCACGGTCGATGCCCGCCTCGCGCAAGCGAAAGCTCAAGGTCCCCAGCACCAGCAGCAATGGCAGGCCAGCAGAGAAGCCCAACATGAACATGCGCAGACTCGCGGGCTCCAGATACACACGCAGGGCCCGCAGCCAGCCGCGCCGATCCCGCTCGCCCGGCACCGGGGGCGAATCGATTTTTTCTGCTGCAGGCACAGGCTCGACCATCGGGCTATTATTCACCCATCATGTGCTGGATCTGCGACACCAAGACCCCCCCCTCCGGACCGGTGCCGTCGGCGCACTCGCCATGGGCGCCGCGACGGGCTTTCCTCAAGCTCGCCAGCGCGGCGGCGGGCGGCGCGTTGGCCTCGCCAGTGCTGGCCCAGGTGGATGTGGGCGGTGCGTCCGCCATGCGCAACCTGGTGCCGGCCGAGACGCTGGAGCGCTCCGCCCTGCAACAGTACGGCCAGGTGCTGGCTCAGGCGCGCGCCAAGGGCGCACTCGCGGCCGACGACCACCCCGTGCTGCAGCGGCTGCGCGCCATCGCGGCACGGCTGATTCCCCACACCCGCCAGTGGAATCCCCGAGCCGCCAGCTGGCGCAGGGAAGTCAATTTGATCGGCAGCAAACAGGTCAACGCCTGGTGCATGCCCGGCGGAAAAATCGCGTTCTACAGCGGCCTGCTGGAGCAGTTGAAGCTCACCGTCGACGAGGCGGCGATGATCATGGGCCACGAAATGGCCCATGCCTTGCGCGAGCACGCCCGGGAACGGCTGGCCAAGACCCAGGCCACCGGCATCGGGCTGCGGCTGGGCGCGCAGTTGCTGGGACTCGGGCAGGCCGGCGACATCGCCGCCAATCTCGGCACGCAGCTGCTGCGACTGAAATACAACCGCGACGACGAAACCGAGGCCGATCTCGTGGGCCTGGAAATCGCCGCGCGCGGGGGTTACCGGCCCGAGGCCGGTGTGTCCCTGTGGAAAAAGATGACGGCGCTCAAGGGCGGCAAGGAAGGCCCCGCCTTTTTGTCCACCCACCCGAACAGCCCCGAACGCATCCGCGAACTTGAGGCCAATGTGCCCAAGGTCGAGCACCTGTACGAACAGGCGCGCCAGCCCTCCTGAATCCCGGGCGGTTTTCGCAACAGGGCTCAGGTGCCCCCCACATAGGGATTGCTGCGGCGCTCACGTCCGAAGGTGCTCTCCGGACCATGGCCGGGAATGAACACCGTCTCGTCCCCCATGGGCCAAAGACGCTGCGTGATGCTCTCGATCAGCTGCGCGTGATTGCCTTGCGGAAAATCCGTGCGGCCGATGCTGCCGGCAAACAGGACGTCGCCGACGAAGGCCCGCCCCGCCTGCGGCGAATGAAACACCACGTGCCCCGGCGTGTGTCCGGGACAGTGGCGCACATTCAGCGTGCTGTGACCCACCTCCACCGAGTCGCCATCGTGCAGCCAGCGCGTGGGCGTGAAGGCCCGCACGGGCGGGAATCCGAACATCTGGCCCTGCTGCGACAGGCCGTCGATCCAGAACTGGTCGCCAGGGTGCGGTCCAATGATCGGCAGCGCCAGTTTTTCGGCCAGCTCCGCCGCCCCGCCGGCATGGTCGATATGGGCATGGGTGAGCCAGATCTGCGCCAGCCTGACGCCCAGCCGGCCCACTTCGGCCAGCAGCAGGTCGAGGTCGCCCCCCGGATCGATGATGGCCGCCTCCAGGGTTTCATCGCACCAAACGATGGACGCGTTTTGCTGGAACGGGGTCACGGGAACGGTCAGATATTGCAGCATGGCCGCCATGGTAAGGCCTGCCAAGCTTGGGCCCGTTGGCGACGGGCCTCCACGCCGCTCAGTCGGTGGTTTCCCGATCGATGCGCCAGACCTGGTCGGCCTCCTGAACGAGATGCAGCGTTTTCCGATCCCGCAGATGGAGGTTGTCGGTCGTGTACTCCTGCAGAAACCGGGCCGTGGCCTCCCGGCCCTGAACCTTGACCTGCAGGTCGTTCAGCCGCACGGTGATGGCCGCTTTGCCTTCGATGCGCGCGCGGCGCAATTTCTCCCAGGCCTCACGGCGCATGCCTGCGGGCGCATAGCCAGGGGTATATCGGGCAAGGTAGGCTGCCGTGTCGCGGCGCGACCAGTCCTGCGCCCAAGCCCTGACCACGGCCTCCACGTCCGCCGTTTCCGCCCCACGGGCCACGGCAGGCTCCGTGGGCGTGGCTGCCGCCAACGGGGCCGCGCCCCCCCCACCGGCTGGCGCCGCGGTCCCGGCAGGCACGGGGGGCCTCTGGGTCTTCGGCGAGCCGTCCCGGCCCGGCAGCGCCGCGATCTGGGACACCAGTGCGAGTTTCGGTGGCGCCGTGGCATGGCCGGGCGTCAGCTGAACCGCCTTGTCATAGGCCTGGGCGGCGAGCCGGGCATGCACGTCGCCCAGGTTTTCATACGCCGTGGCATAGGCCGGGTCTTTTTCCACGGCGGCGGTCAGGGCCACCCGCGCCTCCTCCAGTTGGCCCTGCCTGGCATGCAGCACGCCCAGGTTGTTCAGCGGCTCGGGCGAGGCAGGCAGGTCCCGGCTCAACTGCCCGAACAGCTCCAGGGCTTCGGTATGGCGGCCCATTTCGCTGAGCACCACGGCCTTCAGAAACCGGTATTCCGCGCGCGCGGGCTCGTTCTGCAGCGCCGAATCGACGGCGGCCATGGCCGCAGCCGGCTGATGATCGTCCAGCAATCGATTGACTGTCTGGTCCAGGGTGTCGGCATGGGCGGTGAAGCAACCGGACACCGCCAGGCCGAACAGCCCGAGGGCCATCACGGCCGCATGGAGGGCCGAGCGTGTTTTCGTGGATAGGGTTCTGTTCATCGGTTCAACGCTCCCGCAAGGCTTCCCGAGCCCGGTTCAGCGGCTTGGTGATGTAGTCCCAGACCGTTTTGCTGCCGGTATGGACATCGACGGTGGCAATCATGCCCGGGAAGATAGGAAAGGACTTGCCTGCCTTGTTGCGCAGCGCGTCCGACCCGGTGCGAATGAACACACGGTAGTAATACACGTCGCGCTTGACGTCGTCCTGAATGGTGTCCGGCGAGATGGTGGTCACCTGCCCCGTCAGCGCGCCATACACCGCGTAATCGTAGGCGGTGATCTTGACCGTGGCACGCTGCCCGGGATGGATGAACGCCACGTCCCGCGGCGAAAAACGGGCCTCGACCAGCAACTGATCGTCCAGCGGCACGATGGCCAGGAGTCTGCCATTCGGCGGAACGACCCCCCCCACGGTATTGATCTCGATGTCCTTGACCACACCCTTGACGGGGGAAGTCAGCGCCAGGCGGGTCAGCGAATCGGACCGCCCGCGCACCACCGACTGCTGCATCTCGACCTCGGCGTTCGCCTTGGCTAGATCTTCGCGCGCCTGGACCAGGTAACGGGTGCGCAGATCGGTGGCCTTGGTCTGCAATTCGGTGGCCTGGCGCTGCAGGCGCAGCACTTCCACCTCGCTGGCCGCGCCCATGGTCTTGAGCGACTGGGTCAGCTTGAGCTCCTTGTTCACCAGGCTCAGTGCGTCCGTCAGGCCCTGCAGGCTTTTGCGCAGGCTGTCCCGCCGCGAGTGGTACAACGCGGTTTCCGCGCGCACCAAGGCACCATCCCGGGCCACTTCCGGCGGAAACACCAGGGGCTGGTCGCTGACCTCGGCCCGCAATCGCACGGCCGTGGCCAGCGCGGCCAACAGGCGCGCTTCGCCTTCCTGCACGCTCGATTCCACCCGGGTGCGGTCCAGTTGGGCCAGCACCTGTCCGGCCTTGACCAGGTCGCCCTCCTTGACGCTGAGCGATGCCAGGATACCGCCCTCCAACGACTGGATGATCTGCTCCCTCGAGGAGGGAATCACCTTGCCGACGCCGCTGGCCACTTCGTCGAGCTCGAACAGATTCATCCAGGCCACAAAGGCCAACAGCGCCAACGCCGTCAGCCAGACCACCCACGACGGCCGCGGTGCGGGCATGGCGCCCCAGGCGTCGGCCGCGCGGCGCGGGGGAACAGCATCGGGCCAATCGGATTTCACGTGTTCTCTCCCGCGACAGGCGACGAGACGCGCTGGCCGGTCGGCACCGTGGAGGCCCGCCTCGCCAGCACGTTCTCCCGGCTGTCGTCGGTGACGATGCGGCTGCCATCCAGAATCAGGACGCGATCGACCCACTGGAGGATGGAAAGGCGATGGGTTGCCACGATCAGCGTGCGGCCACGCAGCCAGGGGGTCAGTCCCTCGATGATCTGGCGTTCCGTGTGTTCGTCCATCCAGGCCGTCGGCTCATCGAGCAGCAGCACGGGGGGCTGGCGCAGCAAGGTGCGCGCCAGCAGCAGCGACTGGCGCTGCCCACCGGACAAGCCTCGCCCACCCTCGAGAACGGGATGATCCAGGCCATCCGGCAGTGCCTGCACGAAGGGCAGGGCACCCGCCTGTTTCAGCGCCCGGAAAATTTCATCGTCGGAAGCCAGTGGCTGGCCAAGCGCCAGGTTCTCTCGCAGGCTGCCGAAAAACAGGCTGGCATTCTGCCCCAGCAGCGCCACGTCGCGGCGGACGTCGGCCGGATCGATCAGGGACAATTTGAGCCCGTCGAGCAGGATCTGCCCTTCCTGCGGCATCTGCATGCCGCCCAGCAACTGCAGCAAAGTGGACTTGCCGGCGCCATTGCGACCCAGCACGGCCACCTTCTCACCCGCGCGAATCCGCAACGCCGGCACCTGGAGGGCCGGCGTCTTGTCATCCTCACCGTAACGGAACCGCAGCTGCCGCAACTCGAAATCGCCATGGAGCGCGGGACGGTGAATCCGGTGGCTGTGCTCGGGCTGGTCTACCGGCCGCGACATCAGTTCGTTCAGGCCCTGCAGTGCCACCTTGGCCTGCTGCCAGCGGGCCATGACACCGGGCATCTGGGCCAGGGGCGCCATCATGCGCGATGCCAGGATGGAGGTGCCCACCAGTGCGCCGGTGGTCATGTCGCCGCTGATCACCAGATAGGCGCCCACCAGCACCACGACCGCGTACACCATCGATTGCACTTCCTGCGCCCAGCTGGTCAACAGGTTCCCCAGCTTGCGCTGGCGCAGGCCGATGTCGGCCGAGACTTCATTGAAATGGTTCCACTGGTTCTGGAATCGCGCCTCCGCGCGCAGCAACTTGATGTCCTCGATGCCCTGCACCGCCTCCACCAGGATCGCGTTGCGCAGGGCCCCTTCGCGCATGCCCTCGGTGGACAGCTTGGCCAGCGGCTTCTGCAGCAGCCATCCCGGCAGGATCAACACCGGCAGCGCCACCAGCGGAACCAGCGCCAACGGTCCCGCCACCAGCCACAGCACCACGAGAAACAACAGGAAAAACGGCAGGTCTGCGAGCGCGCCCAGAGTCGTCGAAGTGATCAGCTCCCGGATCTGCTCGAGTTCCCGGATCTGCGCGATGAAGCTTCCGGTGGACACCGGCCGCGCATCATTGCGGATGCGCAGGGCGTGGC
>JAEWVY010000135.1 GCA_023396625.1 Pseudomonadota bacterium
ACTTGGTTCCGAAGAACTTGGCAATCGCCTTCAAACGCCCACGCTTATCGGCTGTATGTTTTTAATGATCCACCAGGCTTCGCTCAGCTTTCACTTCGCTCTACCACTCAGCTACGATCAGCTGAGCCTTGAATTATGACATGAATTTTTAATTCCTGTCAATATCGAGGGTCTTTCGTGCCGTGCACCCTATCCACCTCGATCGCCGCCCCGTAGGGATCGGCACGCCTTGGAAAATTTTTCGTTTTCTTCGGCGAAGCCCTCTACTATAGCACGCTTTTTCAACTTTTCAGAAGCACTGCTCTTGCCTATTTAGTGCTTCCAGAGAGCCCAACAAACGCGCTGCAACAGGGGGTGCGAAGTATAGCGCCAAATCCGGTCGTCCGGCCACCAAGAACCCAGCTCTCACCCAGGAGGAGGCCGATCCTCCTGGCCAGGACTTTTCGGAGGGCGCCGGATAATCGCGGCCCATGGCCCTGATCACCCTGCTCCACGCCCATCTGGCCTACGGCCACGTGGCTCTGCTCGACAACGCGAACTTTTCTCTGGAGGAGGGTGAGCGCGTTGGCCTGATCGGCCGCAACGGCACCGGCAAATCCTCGTTGTTGAAGATATTGGCGGGCCTGGAAAAGGCCGATGAAGGCGTACTCCAGCTGCAGCAAGGACTTCGAGTCGCCTATGTCGCGCAGGAGCCGCTTCTGGACCCAGGGGCCACGGTCTTCGACGCGGTCAGTGCCGGTTTGCGCGAGATCACCACATGGATCGATCGCTACACACGGGGCGAGGGCGACCTGGACGCCCTGCAAAGCGCCATCGAATCCCGCGATGGATGGAACTGGTCGCAGCGAACCGACGAAACGCTGCACCGCCTGCGCCTGAATCCCGATGTCCCGGTCGGCGAACTCTCGGGCGGCACCCGCAAGCGCGTGGCACTCGCGCAAGCCCTGGTGGCACAGCCCGACGTGTTGCTGCTCGACGAACCCACCAACCACCTCGACCTCGAAGCCATTGCCTGGCTCGAAAACCTGCTGGCCGAATTCAAGGGCAGCGTGCTCACGATCACCCACGACCGCGCATTCCTTGATCGCGTGGCAACGCGCATCGTCGAACTCGATCGCGGACAACTGCTTTCCTATCCTGGCAACTTCGCCCGCTATCAGGCGCAAAAGGAGGAACAGCTGGGTCAGGAGGCCGTCATCCAGGCCAAGGCCGACCGACTGCTCGCCCAGGAAGAGGCCTGGATCCGAAAGGGCGTCGAAGCCCGCCGCACCCGCGCGCAAGGCCGCATCACCCGGCTGGAGCGTCTGCGCGCCGCCCGCGCGGCGCGGCGCGAGGTACTCGGGCGTGTCCGCATGGAGGTGGCGTCGGGGCTGCCCAGCGGCAAGCTCGTGGCCGAGCTCGTCGATGTCGACAAGGCCTTCGGCGGGAAGCCAATCGTCAGCCGGTTCAGTGCCACCCTGCTGCGGGGCGACAAAATCGGCCTGATCGGCCCCAATGGCGCGGGCAAGACCACCTTGCTCAAGCTGATCCTCGGAGAACTTGCGCCGGACCGCGGAACGGTCCGCCTGGGCGCGAACCTGCAGATTGCCTATTTCGACCAGATGCGCGACGCCCTGGACCTCGACGCCACGCTAGAGGATTTCATCAGCCCTGGCAGCGAATGGATCGAAATCGGGAACAAGCGCCAGCACGTCAAGAGCTATCTTGGCGACTTCCTGTTTTCACCGGCCCGCGCCCATTCCCCCGTCCGCTCGCTCTCGGGTGGTGAACGCAACCGCCTCTTGCTGGCCCGGCTGTTTGCCCGCCCAGCCAACGTCCTGGTGCTCGACGAGCCGACCAACGACCTCGATATCGAAACCCTGGAACTCCTGGAAGATCTGCTGCAGAACTATGACGGCACCGTGTTCCTGGTCAGCCATGACCGGCGCTTTCTCGACAACGTGGTCACCAGCACCATCGTGGCCGAAGGCGAAGGCCACTGGCGCGAATACGAAGGGGGGATAGACGACTGGTTGACACAGTCGGCCCGCAGCTCGGGCCTTGTCGCAACAACAAAATCTGTAGCAAACAATGTCCAGTTGGCGCTGGATGAGGCCGAAAAACTTCCAAAAAAAGCCTCGCCACCCCCTCACGCGCCAGGCGTCAAGCTCAGCTACAAGGAACAGCGCGAACTCGATGGTCTGCCCGCCCACATCGAGGCCTTGGAGCAGGAGCAGCAGGCCCTGCGCAATGAACTGGCCGACCACACGCTGTATGCGCGGGACCCACGACGCGCCGCCGACCTGCATGCGCGCGACGGGGCCATCGAAGACGAACTGACGGCGGCGCTCGAACGCTGGGAAGCGCTGTCCTCGCGCTAAGGCGGCCGTCAGCGTCGCATCTGCGCCACCTGCCTGCGGAACACCTCCCAGAATCCGGCCTCCTGCGTGGAGGCGAAATTGATGCGCATCAGCGTGCTCGGGGCCTGGGTGGCATGAAACAGCGCCCCGGGCGCCAGCAGGTAACCTTCATCAAGCGTGCGCTGCGCCAGCTGGTCGGTATCCACCCCCGTGTCAACCCAGCCGAACAGGCCGGCAGGCTCGGCCACGAAACGGCAACCCGCTTGCACGGCCAGCCTGGCGCTGCGGGCCCGGGCAGCGTCGAGCCGGGTTCGGATGTGGGCGGCGTGGCGGCGCAACTGGCCCTGCTCGATGCACAGCGCCAGCGCCTTCTCCAGCACGCTTGGCGTGGTCAAGGTGGCCAGCAGCTTGGTGTCCACCATCCGCTCGACCAGATCGGGTGGCGCGGCGAGATAGCCCACCCGCCAGTTGGGTGCCAGAATCTTGGCGAAACCGCTCACGTAGATGGTGCGCTAAAGGCCGTCGAGCACGCTCATCCGGGTGGCATGCTCGGGCGCGATGTGGCCATAGGTGTCGTCCTCGACGATGTGAAACCCATGCTGGCTCGCCAGCTGAAGCACGCGGTGCGCACTCGCCGGCGTCAGGCTGTACCCCGTGGGGTTGTGCAGCACGCTGACGCTGACGAACAGCTTCGGCGCATGGGCCTCGCAATACCGCGCCATGACATCGATGTCGGGTCCCGCGGGCCCCCGGGGCACCGGCAGGATGCGCATGCCCAGCGCGCTGAGCCGGGCGAACTCCACCGCCCAGCCCGGCTCCTCAACCATCACGCAATCCCCCGCCTTGAGCAGCGTCCGGCTCACCACGTCGAGCGCGTGCGTGGCCCCCACGGTGGTGATGATCTGTCCTGCGGACGCCGGCACGCCCAGTGCCATGAGGCGCGCCGACAGCACCGCGCGCAAATCGCCATCCCCCTGCGGCTCGCCGTACTGGAGGGAGCTGGCCTGAAGCATCTTCGAGCCCACCACCTTGCGCACCGCCACCGTCAGGAAACCCGCCTCCAGCCACTCGGGGGGAAAGATGCCCATGCCCGGCTGAGGCTTGGGCCCGGGTGGATGAAACATGCCCCGGATCAGCGCCGTGGCGTTGCCCGAGCGCACCATTTCCCCCCCCGCCACCTCGGCTGGGGCCGGGCTGCGCAGCGGCCCGTGGGCTTCGTTCGGCCCTGAGGTGCCTGGATCTGGCGGCCTTTGCGCCCGATCTCGAACGTAGAACCCCCGGTTCCGCCGCGCCTCGATCAGACCTTGCGCCAGCAACAGATCGTATGCCGCCACCACCGTGGAAGGGCTCACCTCATGCTGCGTGGCACACTCGCGCACGCTGGGCAGCCGGGCGCCGGGGGCCAGCAGCCGGTCACGAATGCGAGCGGAAAACCGGGCAGCCAGCTGCTCGGAAAGCGATTCCGCCGCCCGGCGCAACAGCATGGCATGGTTCAAGACAGCAGCCTCTTTTCTTCTGTATGGGTCCAACCAACAATACAGTTTCTCATCTGCGTCGATAAACTGTACTGCCTATGTACTGACCGAGACGATACAGTGGACACCATGAATGCACAAGCCCACCCCCACGACACCACGGCCACCGCCGCCAGGGGACGGGCACATTCATGACAGCCGCTGAGTTCGGCGCCCTGCTCGTGCTCTCAGCCGCTGCCAGTTTCACGCCCGGGCCCAACACCACACTGTCCACCGCGCTGGCGGCCAACTTCGGCCTGCGCCGCGCCCTGCGCTTTGTCTGCGCCGTGCCGGTCGGCTGGGGGCTGCTGTTCACGCTCTGCGCCACCGGCCTGGGCGCGCTGGTGGTGGCGGCCCCGCTGCTGCGCTGGGGCATCCTGCTCGGCGGTATCGGCTATCTGCTGTGGTTGGCCTGGCAGCTCAGCGGCAGCCAGTCGCTGACACAGGTCGACACCTCGCGGCTGAACGTCACCTTCCTCCAGGGCGTGATGATGCAATTCCTGAACATCAAGGCCTGGATGCTGGCGCTGTCGGTCGTCGCCGGCTGGATCGCCGGTCGCGAGGACGCCACCGCGCGCACCCTGAGCGTGCTGCCATTGATGCTCGCCTTCGGGTTCGCGAGCAACCTGACCTATGCCACGCTCGGCTCGCTGCTGCGGTCATGGCTGGCGCAGGGACGCCGGCTGCTGGTCTTCAACCGCGTGATGGCGGCCGCCCTCGTCCTCACGGCCGCCTGGATGGCATGGAGCACCCGATGACCGCGAACCGGCCGATTCCGACCCTCGACGAAGCGCGCGGCCTGTGGCTCGGCGCGCTGGGCGTGGTCATTTTCTCGCTGACGCTGCCCATGACCCGACTGGCCGTCGGGTCGCCCGCCGCACCCCAGTTGCCCGGCCTGTTCGTCGCCTTCGGGCGCGCGGCCGTGGCCGGTGTACTGAGCCTGTGCTTCCTGGCAGCCACCCGCGCCCCGCGCCCTGCCCCGGCCGATTGGCGCCTGATCCTCGCCATCGCCGCCGGCGCGGTGTTCGGTTTTCCCCTGTGCACCTCGGTCGCCATGCGGCACGTGGAGGCCGTGCACGCCAGCGTGATGCTGGGCGTGCTGCCGCTGCTGACGGCCGCAGTCGGTGCCTGGGCCCACCGGCAACGCCCTTCGGCGGGCTTCTGGCTGCTCTCCCTGCTGGGCAGCGCGCTGGTGGTCATTTTCGCCATGCTCAAGTCGGGCGGCAGCCGTCTTGCCATTCACTGGGCCGATGGGCTGCTCCTGGCCGCCATGGCCTGGGGTGCGCTGGCCTACGTGGCGGGCGCCAAACTTTCGGGCCGTCTGCGCGCGGACCACGTCATCTGCTGGGCGCTGGTGGTGTCCCTGCCGGCCACCTTGCCCGCCACTGCGCTCACCGCGCCGGTTCACGCCATCGCGCCGGCCGCGTGGGCGGGCTTTGCCTATGTGGCCGTGTTTTCCATGTGGATCGGCTTTTTCGCCTGGTACCGCGGACTGGCCCTCGGAGGCACCGTTCGCGTGAGCCAGGTGCAGCTGGCGCAACCCTTTCTCTCGATGCTGTTCGCCGTGCCCCTGCTCGGTGAGCGGTTGGACACCTTCACCGTGACCTTCGGCCTGGCGGTGATCGCCACGGTCTTCATCGGGAAGAAAATGCCGGTGCACACCGTTCCCACGTCGGCCTCACTTTCAGGACATACGCGATGAAACCCAACGACCTCCCCCCCCTGAACTGGACCCTGGCGGCGCGCGCCGAGAAAATGAACCCCTCGGTCATCCGCGAAATCCTGAAAGTCACCGAGAAGCCCGGCATCATCAGTTTCGCCGGCGGCCTGCCCTCGCCCAGGACCTTTCCGATCGAGGCGATGCGAGAAGCCACGGAGCGCGTGCTCAGGCAGGATGGACCGGCCGCGCTGCAATATGCCGCGAGCGAAGGTCATGGGCCTCTGCGCGACTGGGTCGCGCAGGACCTGCGCAAGCAGGGCCTGCACATCCACGCCGACCAGGTACTCATCACCACCGGCTCGCAGCAGGGCCTGGACCTGGTGGCCAAGATCCTCATCGACGCGGGCTCCCGCATCCTGGTCGAAACCCCCACCTACCTGGGCGCGCTGCAGGCCTTCACCCCGATGGAGCCGGCCGTCGTGAGCGTGGACAGCGACGACGATGGCGTGGACCCGGCCGACCTGCGCGCCAAGGCTCCGGGGGCCCGCTTCGTCTACCTGCTGCCCAATTTCCAGAACCCGACGGGCCGCACCATGACCGAGGCACGCCGCGCCGCCGTGGCGGCCGTCGCCGCCGAAACCGGGCTGCCCCTCGTCGAGGACAACCCCTATGGCGACCTATGGTTCGACACCGCGCCGCCGCCCTCGCTGTCGTCGCGCTACCCGGAAGGCAGCCTCTACCTGGGCTCGTTCTCGAAAATTCTCGCGCCCGGCCTGCGCCTGGGCTACCTCGTCGCGCCCCGGGCGCTCTACCCCAAGCTGCTGCAGGCCAAGCAGGCCGCCGACCTGCACACCCCCAGCTTCAACCAGCGCATCGTCGCCGAGGTGCTGAAGGACGGCTTCATCGAACGGCACGTGCCGACCATCCGCGCGTTGTACCGGCAGCAGTGCGCCGCCATGCTGGCCGCGCTGGACCGCGAGATGGCCGGGCTGGACTTCACCTACAACCGTCCGGCCGGCGGCATGTTTCTCTGGGCGCGGCTGCCCCAGGGCATGGACGCGGCGCAGCTCCTGCCCCTGGCCGTGGACAAGGGCGTGGCCTTCGTGCCCGGCGCGGCCTTCTATGCCGGGCAGGGCGACACGCGCACCCTGCGCCTGTCCTTCGTGACAGCCAGCGTGGAGCAGATCGACACCGGCATCGCGGCGCTGGCACAGGCCATCCGCGACGCGCAAACCGTCCCCGCGTGAGCCCATGACCATGAAGAACCGCCCCTTCAGACAGGTGGACGTTTTCACCGCCACCCCGTACTACGGCAACGCGCTGGCCGTGGTGCTGGACGGCGATGGTCTCGACGACGAGGCCATGCAACGCTTCGCATGCTGGACCAACCTGTCGGAAACCACTTTTGTGCTGCCCCCCACTGCCGCGGGCCGCGCGGCGGGTGCCGACTACCGCGTGCGCATCTTCACGCCCGGCGGCGAACTGCCCTTTGCCGGCCACCCCACGCTGGGCAGCTGCCACGCGTGGCTGGAGGCCGGCGGCGTCCCGGCATCGGATGAGCTCGTCGTCCAGGAATGCGCCGTGGGCCCGGTGCGCATCCGCCGGCGCGGCACCCTGCTGGCTTTCGGCGCGCCGCCGCTGCGGCGCAGCCACCCCGACCCCACCCTGCTGGCCCAGGTGACCGCCGCGCTGGGGCTCCAAGCCTCGCAGATCCTCGCGGCCCAGCGGCTCGACAACGGCCCCATCTGGCTGGGTCTGCTGCTGGACAGCCCGGACACCGTGCTGGCGCTGACGCCGGACCACGCGCGGCTCAAGGACTTGGCACAAAAAGTCGGTGTTGCCAGCATCAACCGGTCATCGGATGCTATGCATTTGATATCGCGCTCCAGCCGTGAAGCCCGCGCCTTCAGCGGTCACGAAGCCCCTCACCTGGCCGAACCCGACCTCGAAGTGCGGGCCTTCGCCGCGCCCATCGGCGTCCACGAAGACCCGGTCACCGGCAGCTTCAACGCCAGCCTGGCTCAGTGGCTGATCGCGGACGGCCTCGCCCCCGAAAGCTACCTGGCCGCGCAGGGCACGCGCCTGGGCCGCGCCGGGCGCGTGCACATCGAGCGCGACGCGGCGGGCCAGGTCTGGGTCGGCGGGGAATCGGTCACCTGCATCCAGGGCAGCGTGCGGCTCTGAGGTCTCGAGTCCATGCACAGCCAACCCCTGCCCTCTACACACGAGCGCGGTGCGCACATCGACCATCTCGTGGTGGCCGCCCCTCGCCTGGCCGACGGCGTCGACTGGTGCATTGCCACGCTGGGCGTGACGCCGGGGCCAGGCGGCGCGCATCCGCTGATGGGCACGCACAACCGGCTGCTGTCGATCGCCACGGCGGGTTGCCCCCGGGCCTACCTGGAAATCATCGCCATCGACCCGCAAGCCGACCCCGCCAATCGGGCCCCCGGAAAGCGCTGGTTCGACCTGGACGACCCGGGGCTCATGGACCGCATCGCCCGCCAGGGCCCCCAGCTCATCCACTGGGTCGCCCGCGTGCCCGACATCGCCGCGTGCACCGCCACGCTGGCCGGCCAGGGTCTCGACCCCGGGCCTGTGCTGCAGGCCAGCCGCGCCACGCCCGCCGGGCTCCTGCAGTGGCAAATCACCGTGCGCCGGGACGGTCAGCGGCTGTTCGACGGCGCCCTGCCCACGCT
>JAEWVY010000206.1 GCA_023396625.1 Pseudomonadota bacterium
AACCGGCACTGGCCGTGATGCTGTGCGACCTGCCCGCGGACCAATACCGGGTGTTCTCGGGCATCGCACCACTGGGGCTGGGGTTCGAAGCCCACACGGCGCTGGTACACGCCGACGCCGGCACGCCCGACATCGCGGGACTGATCGGCGAGATGGCGGGGCGCACCCACAGTGGCTACCTCTTCGGCGGCTTGGCTTCCAGCCGCCGAAGAGCCGTCCAATTCGCTGTCGCGGGCAATGGCAACCTGCCGGGGCACGGCGCCGCAGGCGGTGTGTTCAGCGGGGGGCTCTCCGGCGTGGCCTTCGGTGAAGGGGTGCCCCTGGTATCCCGGGTCACGCAGGGGACCCTGCCCGTCGGACCGGCACGCGAACTCACCGCGGTGGATGGGCATCTGCTGCTGGCGCTCGACGGCGAGCCCGCCCTGGACGCGCTGCTTGGCGATCTGGGCCTCCCGCTCGACCCATCACTGGCGCGGGATGGCGCCGCGCTGGCCGCGCTGCGCGCCACGCTGGCCGGCCTCACCGAGCCGGGCGTGGACATCGTGCAGCGTACCGGGCACTTCGGCAGCGACGTGCTCGTGCGCCATCTGATCGGGCTGGACATCGTCCGCCGCGGCGTGGCGATTGGCGAGCAGGCCCGCGTGGGCCAGCGCGTGGCCTTCTGCCAGCGCAACACCCAGGCCGCCCGTGCCGATCTGGTCCGCATTTGCACCGAAATCCGGGAAGCTGTTGAGCCGGCGGAGCCAGACGTGCCCATGCTCGCCGCGCAGAACGAGGCCCGGGGGACCCCCGCGGCCGCGCAGCGACCCGCGCACGAAGGAGCCGCCCCCGCGCGCGCCATGCTTGGGGCCGTGTACATCAGCTGCACCGGCCGGGGCGGCCCCCACTTCGGCGGCCCGAGCGCCGAGTTGCAGACCGTGAGACGGGCTCTCGGCGACGTGCCGCTGGTGGGTTTTTTCGCCGGCGGCGAAATCGCGCGGCATCATCTCTATGGCTACACGGGTGTGCTGACGGTGTTCACGGACCGTTGAAGTCCCAAGTTTTCGCTTGCTTTGGCATTTGCACGGCCCCGGCAGCCGGTGCGAGGCGCCATCAGGATGCCGCCAAAATCGACCGGAACTGATTTCACTGATCGAAGCGGGCTCCACCTGGGGTACGCCAAACACATTGGCGACCATATGTCATGGTCGTCTTGACATCGGTCGGCTCGCTTGCGACTGCGAAGGTCCCGATTTGCTCGAAACTGGCGCAATGGAGTATCGACTTCCGTAGGTGACGTGTCGATGCGGCGTCATCGCCGTTCATCCATGCCTACTTCCTCAAAATATCCCAGCCAATGAACGCCCATCGCAGAGGGCGTCCTCCCGCGCGGGCGCGTTCCGGATTTGCCTCGTACCACCGACGCAGGCGCTCCCGTGGCCCCTCTTCCAGCGAGCCCACGCTCCACGCCACGCGTTGTGCGAAATCCTCAAAATCGGCGCAGTCCGCAAGACGGCTGGACGTGTCAATGAAATCCACCCGGGGATGCCACCCTTGCTGGTACAGGATGCCAAGCACATACAGGTAGTCCGGCATCCGCGGTGCATCGCGACCCACCAGTGCGAGCACGTCCGGATCGATGAAATGGCCTCCCACCAGAAAAGTGAGATAGGCGCGCTTACGCGCCCAGTGACTCAGCCGCGTGAGCGCCTGCTCCAGATCCGGCACGTTGGTGGAGCGCGAAGCGATGGCGATATCGCAAACCGGCACATCGGACCAGTCGTCTTCCCACGCTTTCTTCATCGCCACGACATTGGTCACCTCCTGCACGCGCGCGCGCTCTTTCAGTGACTCGAGCATGGCGGTGCTGTAGTCGAGCGCCACCACCTTTTCCAATCGTGCCGCCAAGGGCAACGCCAGCGTGCCCGGGCCGCAACCGACGTCCAGCAGGGTGCGCACCCCTCGCAAATCCATGCGGGCCATGAATTTCCTGGCGTAACCACTGCCGTCCCGACGAAGTGCGTAACTCGCGGCACGGCTGTCCCACGCACAGGCAGGTTTTGGCACGAACGCGTGGCGTCGCATGTGTTCACGGTACATTGCCGCGAAATCGATGTCGTCCAGCGTCAACCTCACGTTTTGACCCCTTCGGCAAGAGCCAACGGGACCAGTGTGGCCTGGCAGTCCGCTGCCTTGGCATGGTAGAGACTGGATGTCACCAGCGCGTCAACCCCCGTGTCCGCATACGCAGCCACGTTCTCAACGTGGATGCCTCCGGCGACGGTCACCTTCAGCCGGGGATGCAGCGCGCGAAGTCGCGGCACGAGTGTGGCGAGGGTCTCCGGGCTGAACTTGTCCAGCTGAACACCATCCACTCCAAGTTGCGCCGCCAACAGCGCCTCCTCGCATGTCTCCGCCTCCACGAGCAAGAGCTTCTCGGGCGCTGCGGTCCGGGCGCGCTCGGTCCAGGCGGGCCAGTCGGCAGCATCCTGCAGAAAGGCGCGATGTTGGGCAAACACCAAAAGCGTCTCGGATAAGCCACTCCGGTGAACAATCCCTCCCCCACACAACACCGCGTAGTGCATCAACCGCCGCGTACCGGGCAGGGTTTTACGGGTCGCCGCCACCTGTACCCGCGGATTGCGCTGCCGCGCCGCCCGGAGAAAATTCGCAGTGGCCGAGGCAACGCCGCTCAAGTGCTCGATCAGGTTCATGGCCTGCTTCCACAACACATGCAGGCAGCGCGCGCTTCCCCGCACGCGCAACACACAGACTCCTGCGGCCACCTGCTCTCCATCGTGCGCGCCGTGCGTCACCTCGGCCCCGAGCGCCCGAGCCAGTCGCGATGCCGGGACCACACCGCAAACCGTCATCGCATGGCGCGTGACGATGGCCAGTTCGGCAGGCACCGGCGGCAGCCCCAGGGCTTCGCTGGTCAAGTCCTGCAGCGTCTTGTCCTCGGCAATCCAAGCGTCAAGTTCATGCTGACTGAAATGGATCATCATGCTTCTCCAGTCAAGTTCCTCGGGCACCAGGGGTCGAGGCGCCGGAATGGGCGCCCTGCACACCCAACCGCTCAAGATGCCGTTGCGCCCAGAACCGGTTGATCACCAGGACACCCGCCGCTACCACACCGAGCCCCAGGCTCAGGGCCAGGGCCCGCCCGTTGTCGGCGATCATCACCGCGTTGTAAATCGCCAGCGACACGGTTTCGGTTCTGCCCAGGATATTCCCGCCCAACATCAGCGTGATGCCCACTTCGCCCAGTGCCCGCGCCGTCGCCAAAAGAAGCCCCGTCGCATAGGTCGGCAAGACCAGCGGAAAGCTGACACGCCAGAATGTCGCCCAGGGACTTCGCCCCAGCGTCAACGAGGCCTCGTGCAGGCCACGTGGCAGGCTCTGCAGGGACTGCTGGGTGGTTTTCGCGACAAGGGGCAACCCCGCGATGAAAGCGGCCAGCACCACTCCCCAAAGATTGAACACCAGTGTCACGCCAAGCGTTGACAAGAACCTTCCCAGCGGGCTGTC
>JAEWVY010000212.1 GCA_023396625.1 Pseudomonadota bacterium
ATGGTGGACTTGCCAACACCCCCCTTCTGATTGAAAACGACAAGCGGCATGGTGCAAATTCCTCAAATGTTGAAGCCGGCGCGGCGGCGTGGACATGCATTGTGCATGCCAGAAACTCATCAGTAAAAACTGATTTCATGAAAAATTTATTTGACTTTTATTTATGAATTGCGCTGTCTATAGTCCCATTCACTGTCCTTCACCCACGGAGACTTTTGATGGATCAATCCAACCGTTACGCTGACCTCAGCCTCAGGGAAGCCGACCTGATTCAGGGTGGCCAGCACATCCTGGTGGCTTACAAGATGAAGCCCAGGGCCGGCCTGGGCTATCTGGAGGCCGCGGCGCACTTCGCCGCCGAGTCCTCCACAGGCACCAACGTCGAGGTCTCCACCACGGACGACTTCACCAAGGGCGTGGACGCGCTCGTCTACCACATCGACGAAGCCACGGAAGACATGCGCATTGCGTACCCGCTGGACCTGTTCGACCGCAACGTCACCGACGGGCGCTTCATGCTGGTGTCCTTCCTCACCCTGACCATCGGCAACAACCAGGGCATGGGCGACATCGCGCACGCCAAGATGATCGACTTCTACGTGCCCGAACGCGTGATCCAGATGTTCGACGGCCCGGCCAAGGACATCAGCGACCTGTGGCGCATCCTCGGGCGCCCGGTCAAGGACGGCGGCTACATCTCCGGCACCATCATCAAACCCAAGCTGGGCCTGCGCCCCGAGCCCTTCGCCCAGGCGGCGTACCAGTTCTGGCTGGGCGGCGACTTCATCAAGAACGACGAACCCCAGGGCAACCAGGTGTTCGCGCCGATCAAGAAGACCCTTCCCCTGGTCTACGACGCCTTGAAGCGCGCCCAGGACGAGACCGGCCAGGCCAAGCTGTTCTCCATGAACATCACGGCCGACGACCACTACGAGATGTGCGCCCGCGCCGACTTCGCCCTGGAAACCTTCGGGCCCGACGCGGACAAGCTGGCTTTCCTCGTGGACGGCTACGTGGGCGGCCCGGGCATGGTCACCACCGCGCGGCGCCAGTATCCCAACCAGTACCTGCACTACCACCGCGCCGGCCACGGCGCCGTCACCTCGCCCAGCGCCAAGCGCGGCTACACCGCCTTCGTGCTGGCCAAGATGAGCCGGCTGCAAGGCGCCTCGGGCATCCACGTGGGCACCATGGGCTACGGTAAGATGGAAGGCGAGAACGACGACAAGGTCATCGCCTACATGATCGAGCGCGACGAATGCCAGGGCCCGGTGTACTTCCAGAAGTGGTACGGCATGAAGCCCACCACGCCCATCATCTCCGGCGGCATGAACGCCCTGCGCCTGCCCGGCTTCTTCGCCAACCTGGGCCACGGCAACGTCGTCAACACCGCCGGCGGCGGCGCCTACGGCCACATCGACAGCCCGGCCGCGGGCGCGATCTCGCTGCGCCAGTCCTACGAATGCTGGAAGGCCGGCGCCGACCCCATCGAATACGCCAAGGAACACCGCGAATTCGCCCGCGCCTTCGAGTCCTTCCCCGGCGACGCGGACAAGCTGTTCCCGGGCTGGCGCGAGAAGCTGGGCGTACGCTGATCAGGCGCCGGGGGGCTGTTTTCCCGGGGCCCCGCCGAGCGGGGCCTCTTGATCGCGGCCCCCTTTGCCTCGGAAATCCCTCAGATGGTCTGCAGCCCCGGCAAGTCCAGGACGCGGTACACGCGGCCCTGGCGGTCCAGGGGCTCGATGAGTTGTTCACGCACCAGCGCGCTGATTTCGCGGCTGACCGTTTCCAGCTTGAGGTCGAGCATGGCGCCCATGTCTTCGCGGGCAAACAGCGTGGCCATTTGCGCATCGGCGGAACTGCGCATCTTGAGCACGAAATGCGCCACCCGCTGCCGGGCCGTGCCGAAGTTCAGGTCGGCCAGCCAGTCGTCCGCCTCTTTCAGCGCGCGCTGCCACTTTTCCATCAGGCGCTTGTGCAGCCGGGGCGAGTTCGCGCCCAGCCGGTGAATCACCGACAGCGGGATGCGGCAGACGGAGGCGTCCGACAGTGCCACCGCGTCGCTGTCGTGGCGGGACGTCGCCAGCGCCTCCAGCCCCGCCACGTCCCCGGCTCGAAGCACCCGCACGATGCGCTGGCGGCCGTCCGGCGTGACCCGCACCAGCTTGAGCATGCCCGTGCGCAGGGTGTAGATGCCGTGCGCCGCGGTGCCCTCGCCATACAGCAGGGTGCCCGCGCGCAGGTCGAGGTCATCGATCGGCGCGTGGATCATGCCGAAGTCTTCCTCGTTGAGATCGGCGAACAGCACCATCTCGCGGATGGCGCATGTGCGGCAGTCGGAGGTGCCCTTCCAGGCTGATTCGGTCTTGATGGGAATCATGGCGCGCCCACGGGCATCCATTCGAAAACAATCTGGTCCAGATTGTGGCATGGACCACGAAAAGTACATTTTCTATAGCGCAATGAGTCCATCCCGCGCTGGATAAGCGCCATTTTTATGAAAATTTCAAGCTTCAGGCACGGACCGCCTGCCGCGCCTGTTGCAAGCGGTCGTCAAGGTAGGCACCATAGAAATCCGGCAGGTAACCACCCACCAGCCGCTCGGCGACCTCGGAACCACCGCGGCCGAAGAACAGCACCGTGGGCGCGACCTTGACCGCCCAACGGCGTGCCATGGCGTCGTGCGTCACGGGCAGGCCTTCGAAGTCCCTGAGCATGCGAGCCGTACGCATGTCCACCTGGACGACGGCGATCCGCCCTTCGGCGCGCAGGGGGGCAAGGTAGTTGTTGCTCGCCACCACGCAGAACGGGCATCCCTGGAGGCTGACCATCACCACCAGCGGTTCCCCGCGGTGCAGGGCCCGTACCAGGGCCTCCCCCAGGTCGACTGCCACGGGCAGCCCGGCCGGCCCCGCCGCCAGCGCCCCCGGCCCCAGGGGGAGCAGAAGGGACAACGCGCCCGCCGCCAGACCTCGCCGGCGCAGGCCGTCGACCGCGGCGCCCGGCCGCGCAACCAGGCTCCCGGCCGGCATCGTGGTGGGTTGGCACAGGGTCGGCCGCTTCATCGGGCTTCGCGCTCCATGAGCAGGTAGGTGTTGTAGGCGTTCATCCGGTTGGCCACCTTGAACAGGGGCAAGGCCTCGAAGGCCGACCAGTCGGTCGCGGCATAGGCTTCCTCGAACGGGTCGAGGTTGCGGGCGGCTTCGCCCATGGTCCGGCGCAGATAGGCCAGATAGTCGCGCGTGAGTTGCATGTCCTTGCGGGCTTCGGTCGAGATCGGCCCGTGCCCCGGCACGACGGCGACCGCATCAAAGCCCAGCAGCAGATCCAGCGCCTTGATCCAGTGGCCGCTGTCCGCCTGGCCCACGAAGGGAATGCGACTGCGGAACACCAGGTCCCCCGCGAACAGCACTTTCTCCGAAGGCAGATACACCATCAGATCCTCGGGGGTGTGCGCCGGGCCCAGGTGCCTGAGGACGAACTCCACGCCGCCGACCACCAGGGTTTTTTCCTCATCCACCCATTCGTCCGCGGGCACCAACCGGGTCTGCCCGTCGATCCAGGGCGCCAGGTCACGACGTGACACTTCGAGGCGCTGCTGCGCCGTGTCCGAGTTCAGGTATTCCAGCGCCTGGCGCTGGGCGACTATGCGGGCCCCCGCCTGCTTGAACGCCTGCAGGCCATAGATATGGTCCGCGTGGTAGTGCGTGAGGATGACATGCGTCACCGGCAGCGGCGTGCGCTTGCGGATCTCGGCCATCAGGCGCTCGGCCAGCGCCGGGGACCCCAGGGCATCCATCACCACGACGCCCGCGGGCGTGAGCACGAAGGCGGCGTTGGAGATGAAGTTCTGATTGGCGCCAGAGCCCAGCGCAGACAAGCCTTCCACGTACCAGGCCGAAGGCGACACCTGCGTCACTTTCATGTCCGGCGCGGCCTGCGCCAGGGCAGCGGACCACGCCAGTCCCATGGCCACCATGGCCAGCCAGCCCCTCAGGCGTCGCCGCAAAGCGTCTGTGCAAGTCATTCGTGCTCCTGATTCACTCGAATTTCGATGGCTGCACCGCAACGGCCAGGCATCCGGCATGCCCCGCCCTCCCCGGCCGCGCGCCGCCGGCCCCAATCGGATATGACTTGACCCCGATCAACATCACCGAAGCCACTGTCGCTAGCATTCATATAAGTTTATGCTGAATTATTGAGGATCGCCGTGAATCTGGCAACCATCGTCGAGCGCTATGGCGACGGCACCGTGCTTGCCGCCGGGGGCGCGCTCATTGGCACGCTTTTCGGCTTCATGGCTCAACGCTCGCGCTTTTGCCTGCGTTCAGCCGTGATCGAGTTTTGGCACCACAAATTCGGCGAAAAGCTGTCGGTGTGGCTGCTCACTTTCTCGTCTGCGGTCATAGCCGTCCAACTGTTGACGCTGTCCGGGGCGCTCGACGTGGGCAACGCCCGCCAGCTTGCCGCTCGCGGCAGCCTCTCCGGGGCGCTCCTGGGGGGCCTGCTGTTCGGTGCCGGCATGATCATGACGCGCGGATGCGCCAGCCGCCTGCTCGTGCTCTCCGCCAATGGCAATCTGCGGGCGCTCTTGTCGGGGCTGATCTTCGCGGTGACCGCCCAGGCGTCACTGGACGGCGTGCTCGCGCCGCTGCGCAACAATCTCAGCGCGCTATGGACCGTGGAAGGCGGCGCGGCGCGTGACCTGCTGGCCATGACCGGCATCGGCCACACGGGTGGCCTGGCGTTCGGCTTGGCCTGGGCTGCCGCGGCACTGTTTTATGGCTTGCGCAGTGTCGGGGGCACCTGGAAATGGGTCGGCGGCGTCGGTGTCGGACTCTGCGTGGCCGCCGCGTGGTGGTTCTCGTACGCTGTGGCGAGCAATTCCTTCGAGGTGGTGAGGTTGCAGGGCCTGACTTTCAGTGGTCCGTCCGCCGAATGGCTGATGCGCGTGCTGCACTCACCGGCGCCGCCCGTCGGTTTCGATTTCGGCCTGATGCCCGGGGTGTTCCTCGGCTCCCTGATCGGGGCGCTGGTGGGCCGCGACTTCAAGGTCGAGGGCTTCAAGGACGGGTACAGCATGCACCGCTACATCGCTGGCGCCATCTTCATGGGCTTCGGCGCGATGCTGGCCGGCGGCTGCGCCGTGGGCGCAGGCGTGACCGGGGGGGCCATTTTCGCCCTCACCGCCTGGGTGGCCCTGATCGGTATGTGGCTGGGAGGCGGTTTCACGGATTGGCTGCTGGATCAGAAACTGGCCAGCGCGCGGTTCCCGCGCCATCGCCAGGCGGAAATCAAGGCGCCCTGACCGGACAACACGCGCCGTCCCCGGGCATCGGTGCCTGCTACTTCGAACTGATGTATTCGGCCACCGACGCCATCTCCAGCGGCGTCATCTTGCTGACAATCGCGTGCATCACGGCGTTGTCATTGGTGCGTTCGCGCTTGTCGAAGAGCTTGAGC
>JAEWVY010000278.1 GCA_023396625.1 Pseudomonadota bacterium
CGGGCGGATGGTGTCGCCCGGCCAGTCGGCGACCGCCAAGTCGCCTGCCTCGATGTCAAGGAACAGCGTGGTGGCGGGGTCGAGGTCTTTGAGCCGGGACGTCTTGCCGATGCCGGACTTGCCCAGCATCAGCAGCTTCACGCCCTTGCGCTCGGCCATGCGTTCGATGGCGGACACGATGGGGAGCTTTTTCATGCCTCACCCCCGTCGGTGCTCAAGGTGAAGGACGGCTTGCCGGAATCGACCGTGCGGGCGGCCGCGAACTGCTGCTGCAACGCAGGCGGCCAGTTGATGTACCGGGACTCGGACACGGAGAGCTTGACGTCGAGGTAGCCCTCGACCTTCTCGCCCGAGGCCATGATGCGCTCGGCGATTTCGCCCAACTGTTTCTGGTTCCAGCTGACCTTTTTGGGCAGCTCGAACTTGATGTGCATCGGGCCGTCGCTGATGTGGGCGGTACCAAAGTCACGGCCGGATTCACGCAGTGCGACACGGGCCTGCTCGCCGTAGCACTGTTCCAGCGCCGCATCGAACTTGGTGCGAGCCTTCTTTAGCCAGTCGATGGCAGCATCAAGGTTCTTGTCGACCTCGCGCTTCTGCTCGGCCGGCAGCGCGGCCAGTTGGCTCACAGACATCTCAGCGATGTCGACGGGGAAGATGGTCAGATCGCTCATGGCCGTCCTCCTCACTGGTACGCACGAGTGAAGCTCGAGTAGCGCGAGACGCGGCGCTCGAAGGCTTCGATTTCGTGCAGGAGGTAGGTGACCCGGCGACCGAGCTTGCAGTAGATCGGGCCGAGCTGCTCTTGACGCCAGCGGCGCAGCGTCTTGACGGAGAGCCCCCAGCGGATGGCGAGCTCGTTTTCGTCGAGCGCGATGCAGGCTGCACCGCCGGGATTCATCCGGCGGGGATTCCGACCGGATTCGATTGATGGAACTTGAGTTTGCATTTCGATGTGCCTCCTAGATGAAATGGGCACATCGAAGTCTCCGCACGGGTTTATGGCCCGTGTCTGGTTTGATTTATGGGCGCGTTTATGTGTTGCGTCGCAGTCGGTATTTGCCGCGCTTGACCAATGCGATCACGTCCTCGCGTTCAGCCTTTCCGCCGAAGGCGTCATCGAACGACTGGTAGCCGGTATTGGCGATCCTGTTGACCTCGGCCCAGGACACCTCTGGCGCGTTCTTCCCGTCGGCACTCCACATCTGCTTGACGATCTTGGCGCGCTCCGCAGACAGCTCACGCGACTCGGTGAAGTGGGGCAGCTTCAGTCGATTGCCTTGGAAGAACTCAACCGGCTCTGGCGCACCGCTGGGCGTGACGTAGCCACGCAGCACCCTGTCGAATGCGCTCGCGTCGAAAACGTCCTGGCCGTCGTCCACGCGAACGAACTCGTCCAGCACGCGCATGACATGGTCACGGGGCAGATCAACGGGATCTCGCTGATGCCGCAATACGATGCCGCCACGCGACCAGATTGGGTCGCTCAACACCGAGGTCATCGCGGCAACAGGAGCACGCTCCCACGCTCTGGCAACGAACACCGGGGCAAAGTCGTGTGTGCAAGCGATTCGTACTTCCCCGAGGTGCCACAGGTGGCCCGGCACGCGATGTCGACGGTCGGATCGTCGTCGATCTTCGATGCCGATCAAGGATGCCAAGTCGGCGAGCCACGCATCCACTTGGAAGGTATACAGCGCGATGTCGGCAAGAGGTCGCTCAACCGTTCGTGACCGCTGCTGGGGACTGCGGTACCGGTACACCGCCGCGTCGTGATCGATCTCAACCTCGACTTCCTGCTCAGAATCCAGGACGGGCACCATCAGATGTGTGAGGTAGTCCTCTTCCGTGATCCATCGTCGCTGCAGAAACGTTGGTCTGCATCGCCCGAGCTCGGCCGCCCTGACGCGGGAATCGACCCGGGGCAGCCGCTCCAGCGCTGCCAGAAAGCTCAGATGTGCCGACTTCGCGGTAGCGTCTTCAGAACTCACGGAGCACCCCAATTCGCGTGAGCTGTTCCAGCACGCGCTTGCGGTCATCCTCGGTCTTGCTCTTGTCGTTCAGGCCGTTCGGCGACGTGATTTGGACAGCAACGTTGTGGGCCTTGCGGTGCGGCTGTTTGGCCATTCGGAACACCAGCTTCACCTGCGCCAGCGTGTAACCCGTCAGGTCGTCGATGCCATAGTCGTCGTAGGCGACCTGATAAATCTGGCGGGTGTCGCGCCGATCCTTGCCGATCAGCATCGTGCTCGACAGGTGCTGGATCAGATCACGCCCATTGGCGGCGTCGGTGGTTTGCTGCTCGAAGGGCCGGGCGACTTTGATCTGCAGGATCGAGATTCTTTCAATGCCCGCCACACGCTCTTGCTCAATGCGCTTGAGCATCGCCGGTGTCGAGAAGCCGAACAGGTCGAACTCGCGCATCGGCATGTCGTTGATCTCCCCGTCGCACGCCAAAACGACATCGCGGAAGATGGTCGCCAGTTCACGGCGCACCTCACGGTCTTCGCAGAACACACCGAGCGCACCGGTGCCGGGCTCCCACGAGAAGCTGGCCGACATCGCTGCAGGTTCTTCGTGCTCGACCACCTCGCCGTTGGCAACCTGCCGGAAGTGCGCCGTCGACCCGTTGAAGGTTGCAGTCAGGGTGTGCAGGAGCACGGGCGTGACCTCGTCAGAGTCCTTGCCGCCGCAGCGGTCGGCATGCGCGAGATCACGGCGCGTGAACTGCTCGATGATGATTTGATTGGAAGCCACTTGCGGAAACAGCGCCGAAATGCGCCCGCGCAACACACACTCAACATCGGCATCAATGCTCGGCACCACGCCTTTCGGGCCGAGGTAGTGGCTGGAGTAGTTCTCGCTCTTCCACTGCCGATGCATCACCTGCAAGCGCTCTGCGTTGTCGAAGCGCTGATCGCGCTTGGCACCGACCTCCGGAAAATCCTGCCGCAGACAGAGGTGCAGGGCCCGGCTATACCGGTCACTGGGCGTGGCCAAGACGGCAGCGTCGCTGGCGTCTTGGTCGTCAAGGAGGGATTGGACGGCCTGCGTGCCGTACTCGTCATCGAGCAGCACCACGCGCTCGGCCGCACGCTCGATGTGCTGCTGGACGTCCGAGCCAAGTTTGGCGACGGCGTGGAACATTGCCTTGCGGGACTGCACCGCGAGGATGCCTTTGGCCGCATCCGTAAGCGCTGCCAGTTCCGGCAGCGAAGTGGCGCTGGCACGTTCGACCAGGAGCAATGCGAGGCCGGGACGCTTGGCTTTGCGCACCACGGTGACGAAGTGCTCCATGCACGGCAAGATTTCCGGGCCATCGTCCGATTGACGGGGTCGCACCTGCTTCGAGGACTGCTGCTGCGCGGCAGTCGACTCGTCGTGTTCCTGGGCGGTGATTTGTTCGTCTGCTGGCATAGGCAATTTCCTTTTCTAAACGAAGTGCGCGATTGCGCGAGTGGTTAACTGAACGGTTCAAAAAAAGCCGACACGCGGTCGGCGGCGAGATGAAGGCGTTGATCAGACGATCTTGGCCCCCGGCTTGAGAAGACCATAGCGCTCCATCCGTACCTGGATGAAGCCTCGATTGACGCCGAAGCGCTTGGCCACGGCCTTCTGCAAACATTCGATGTCGAAGAACCCGATATCGCCATCAGCCGTCAGGTGAAGGCAGGTGCCGGGCAAATCGGGATCAAGTGACGGGCTGCGGTGGATCGTCACACCGTGTTTCGGAGCCAACTCTTCGACCGCCAGATTCAGGCGTTGGCGCGGCACCAGCAACGACCCCATGAACTCGTTGGCACGCAGCTCGGCGAAGTATTCTTCCTTGGTGGTGTGGCCTGGAATTGCCAGAGAGGGGCTCGCAGCCGCCTCGACGACGGGCTGGACTTTCGCCAAGTGCTCCACGTCACGGGTGGTCGTGCGGTAGGCCCGCCGCGCCGCGTCGCTGGGCTCATCGAACAAACCCGGCCCCTTGCTGGCATCCACGATCCATCCTGGCGCATCGAAGATGGCGTGGCCGAGCTCGTGCCCGAGGGTGCTCAGTACCAACTCCTCGCTGGCGTTCACGCCAACCGGTGACACCGACACCATCGCGGTGTCCGGCACGCCAGGATCGTACTCACAGATGCCCAGGACAGGGTTCCCGCGCTCGTCATGCACGACGTCACCGGTGCCGACGAACAGGTCGAAGACCACGCCGTTGATCTTCAGGCCGGAGATGGCGCTCAGGGTGGCGAGCGAGATGGCATCGGCAGCAGCATCCACCAGTTGCTGGCGGGCCAGGACGGCGATGCCCTCAATCTCGGAATTCTTGATGTAGCTGGGGCGTTTTCGGTCGCAATGCCGGTAGCCAAGAGTCAACACCGGCATTCACTTGTCCCCCGTCGCTTGCTTGCGATACATCCGTACCAGGCCCCCCACGTCGTCGCGCATGTCTGGCGGAAGGCGGCTGGCCTCAACAAAGGCGTCGTCGACATTCTCGCCAAGGATTTCTGCCGCCTTGCGGATCAGCTCGTCCTTAGGCGGCTTTTCGATGTCGCGCTCTATGCGCGACCAGTAGGCAGGCGAGATGTCCAGCTGCCGGGCGAAGTCATTCATCTGAATGCCCTTCGCCTCCCTCTTCTGTCTGATGTAGGCACCAAATGCCATGTTGTGACCCAATTGCGTGATTAGTTAATTGACGCCATCGTATCGAGCAGATCGGCGCCTGTCAACTGTTTCGTTAACGCGCAATCCGGTTCCCTGCCAGACAGGCACCGCAGGCCTGCCGGGGCATCGAGGCCACGCCACCAGGTGTGCCCGATTACCCGGAATTGCCATCCGCTTCGGAACATCGCGCACATCATCTGTGACGGTTGCAATTCCTCGGAGCCGTCATGAAGAACCTCGAACTCGCATCTCCCTCGGAGATGTCCGCCAGCGCCCGCGCTGGTGAAATCACCGCCATCCTTGCGGCCGCCATCGTCCGCACCGTCGTCGCAGAAGCGCCAAAACAGAGAGAAGTTGGCCTTGGCTTCCTGCCCGACCAGCGCGTTCATACAACCCCCTATCAACAGGAGAGTTTGTGATGAACGAGAAACAAGCATCAGTCGCCGCGCGGATCGCGGGGCTATCGAGCCTGCCCATCGCCGAGCTGTGGCCAGTGTGGGATCGGTACTTCTGCAGCCGCCCCATCAACCCAAACCGCGTCTTCATCGAGTCGCGCATCGCCTACAAGATGCAGGAGGAAGCCTTCGGCGGTCTGGCGCACAACACGCGCCAGCGCCTGGAGGCCATCGGTGCCAAGCATTCCAAGATCAAGCTGCGGGCACGGCCGCGCGACACCAACTTCGCGCCCGGCACGGTGCTGCTGCGCGAATGGGGCGACCGCGAGCACAAGGTGGCGGTCACCGCCGAAGGTCTGTTCGAGTACGAGGGCAGCACCTTCAAGAGCCTGACAGCCGTGGCCCGGCAGATCACCGGCACGCACTGGTCGGGGCCACTGTTCTTCGGCCTGACCGGCAAGGCAGGTGCGCAATGAGCGACGCCACCCAAATCGCCTCTCCCAAGGCACGCAAACGTTGCGCCGTCTACTGCCGGGTATCGTCGGACGAGCGCCTTGATCAGGAGTTCAACTCCATCGATGCGCAGAAGGACTCTGGCCACGCCTATGTAGCCAGCCAGCGGGCCGAGGGCTGGATTCCGGTGGCCGACGACTACGACGACCCCGGGTTCTCCGGCGGCAACACGGAACGGCCGGGGCTGAAACGCCTGATGGCGGACATCGAGCGCGGCCAGATCGACATCGTGGTGGTCTACAAGATCGACCGCCTGACGCGCAGCCTTGCCGACTTCTCCAAGATGGTCGAGGTGTTTGAGCGCCACGGCGTGTCGTTCGTGTCGGTCACGCAGCAGTTCAACACCACCACCTCGATGGGTCGGCTGATGCTCAACGTCCTGTTGTCCTTCGCTCAGTTTGAGCGCGAGGTCACCGGCGAGCGCATCCGCGACAAAATAGCCGCCAGCAAGCGCAAGGGGATGTGGATGGGTGGCGTGCCCCCCCTGGGCTACGACGTCGACAACCGCCTGCTGGTCATCAATGAAACCGAGGCGGCGGTGGTGCGGCGCATCTTCGAAGAGATGTTGACCATCGGCTCGCCCACCCAGATTGCTGCCAACCTGACTTTGGATGACATCACCACCAAGGCCTGGACGACGCAGGACGGTCAGACGCGGGCGGGCACGCGCATCGACAAGAAGTACCTGCACAAGCTGCTGCGCAACCGCATCTACCTTGGAGAGTTGTCGCACAAGGGCAGTTGGTACCCAGGTGTGCATCAGGCCATCATCGATCCAGGACTGTGGGGCCGGGTTCACGAGGTGCTGGCCAAGGATGGCCACACCCGGTCGGTCGAGACCAAGATCAGGTCGCGCACCGACGCGTTGCTGCGCGGCCTGCTGTACGCACCCTCGGGCGAGCGGATGTACCCGACCTACTCGCGCAAGAACGGGCGCAAGTACCACTACTACGTGTCCAAGTCGGAAGCGCGGTTCGGCGCGCCGGGCAAGGGCTACGAGCGCCTGCCTGCGCTGGAGATCGAGGGGGCGGTGGTGGCCCAGATCCGCACGGTGCTGACCAGCCCGGAGACCGTGGCGTCGGTGGTGCGGCACATTCAACGCAACGGGGCCCAGATCGACGAGGCCACCACCGTGATGGCGATGGGACGCCTCAACAACGTGTGGGATCAACTGTTCCCGGTCGAGCGCCACCGCATCGCCAATCTGATGATCGAGCGCATCGATCTCGTCCACGCGGGCGAGGTGCAGGGGATCAAGGTGAAGTGGCGTGAGGTGGGTTGGAACGCGCTGATCGAGGAGTTCGCCCCGGACAGCATCGGTGCCGAACTGCTGGAGGTCGAAGGCTGATGGACGAGTCGATGGAAACCTTTGTGCCCCTGACGTTTCGCCGCCGGGGCGTCCAACGCGTGGCTGCCGACGACCGGCACGTCCACGACGTGACACTGCTCGACGGTGTGGCACGCGCCTTCTACTGGCAACACCTGCTGGACACCGGCGCGATGCAGAGCGGTTCGGCCATCGCCCGCGCCGAGAAGCTGCACCACTCGGTGGTCAACGAACTGCTGCGCCTGGCCCTGCTGGCCCCCGACATCATTGAGCAGTTCATGGCAGGCAAGCAGCCACGGCGGCTGACGCTGATGTGGTTTCAGCGAAACCGCCTGATGGTGGACTGGCACGCCCAGCGCCAGCTCATGGCCAGTTTTGAGGAGGATGTGTGAGCAAGAAGCATCGCGGCCACGCCAAGGGCGACCCTGTGACGTATCAGACGCCGCTGCCCGCTGGCGGCGTGCGGATGGAGACCTTTCTACCCTGGACGCTGGTGCGCCGGGGCCTGAAAAAGCAAGTCATCACGCCACTGGACGCGCCGCAGGAGTTTCTGGACGAGGCCCGCCGTGAGCGGCAGGTGCGCGAGATGGCGCAGGACACCCCCTTGATGCGGGCGCTCGGCCTTGCGCACCACTGGCAGCGTCTGCTGGACGACGGACGGTTCAGTTCGATCACCGAGATCGCCGAGGCAGAGGGACTCGATCTCGGTCGTGCCAGCCGGATCGCCCGATTGGCGCAATTGGCACCGGACATCGTGGAAGCCTGCACCACTGGCGTGGCTGCGCACTTGACGTTGGAAAGCGTCGGGCGACGCGCCAACCCGCTGCGATGGGACGAGCAGCGCGAACGCCTTCGGTTCCGGTGATCAACCGGCGCAGCAACTCCCCTTGCCGCGCTCCTGAATCGGCGGGCACGGCACGGTACCGTAGGAGCAGTACACGCAGCAGTCGCCCTGCTTAGGCTTGAGTACGGCGTGACACTGCTCGCACTCGTAGAACCACTGGCAGGCGTCTGTGGGCATCGTCTCGGTCTTGGCGTGGCCGCACTCGGGACAGGTCAGCGTCGATTCCAAGATCACCGCAGTCACTTGGCACTCCCCACCACGGTCGAGGGGTACCCAGCATCCTTGGTGGCGCGCTTGAGAGCCTCGACGTCGGTCTTCGCGTCATCGAATGTCACCTTGGCTTCGCGGCTATCCAGATTCACGTCGGTCTTGCTGACGCCCGACACTTTGGTCAGCGCCTTCTTGACCGTGATCGGGCAGGTAGCGCAGTTCATGCCGGGCACGGACAGCGTGACGGTCTGGGTCGCAGCCCACAAGGGCGAGGCGAAGGCTGCAAAGGTGGCCAGCGCAACAAGCTTCTTCATGACAACTTCCTTTCAGTAGAACCAGGGCGCGATCAGCGGGAATCCGAGGGCGAGGACCACCAGCGCCACCACGATCCAGAACAGCACCATGTAGCTGCGGTTAACTGATGGCAGCGCACAGACCTGCCCCGGAGCGCAATCCGTGGCCGGTCGCCAGATGCGACGGTAAGCGAAGAAAAGCGCCACTACCGCCGCGCCGATGAACAAGGGCTGGTAGGGTTCGAGCAGCGTCAAGTTGCTGATCCAGGCTCCGGAAACGCCGAGCGTGATCAACACCAACGGGCCGAGGCAGCAGGTAGAGGCCAGGACGGCCGCAAGCCCGCCAGTCAACAGTGCGCCGCGTCCGCCGCCTTGTGTCTCTGTTGGTCGATCTGTATTCATGGGTTAAGCTTACTTCCGTACCTAAGTACGGAGTCAAGCACCATGAGCGAACCACCTGAAACACTGACCATCGGCGTCCTGGCCGATGCCGCCGGGGTCAACGTCGAGACGATCCGCTTCTATCAACGCAAAGGCTTGATGCAGGAGCCCGACCGGCCCCTGGGCGGCATTCGTCACTACGGCGAGCCGGATCTGGCGCGAGTGCGCTTTATCAAATCGGCCCAGCGCCTGGGATTCAGCCTGGACGAGGTCGGGGATTTGCTGAAGCTTGAAGATGGATCGCATTGCACCGAGGCGCGCGAGCAGGCCGAGCACAAGCTGGCAGACGTGCGAACACGGCTTACCGACCTGACGCGCATCGAGCGCGTGCTGGCGGATCTCGTAGAACGCTGCTGCGCCACGAATGGCAATGTCCGCTGCCCATTGATCGCAGCATTGCAGGATGCATGACATGGAACCCCTGAAAGTCGCTGTGCTGTTTGCCGTGACCGCTGTCACCGAGATCGTCGGCTGCTACTTGCCATGGCTAGTCATCAAACAGGGCAAATCCGCGTGGCTGCTGATTCCCGCAGCTCTATCGCTGGGACTGTTTACGTGGTTGCTCACATTGCACCCCACTGCGGCGGGACGTACCTACGCGGCCTATGGTGGGATGTACATCGCCGTGGCACTCGTGTGGCTCCACTTCGTTGACGGCATTGCGCTCACACGCTGGGATCTGGCCGGAGCAGGTATCGCGCTGGCGGGCATGGCCCTCATCGCACTACAGCCCACGGCAACGGCGTAGTGATCAGACAGCTTTTGCTCTCGGTCGCCTGGTCTTGACCAAGTGAAAACTACAACCCGAGGACTGCAAACCCGCGCCAGTGCAGGAATCGGGCAGTTGACCGGTCAAGAGGCCGGCAGAGAACAGAGAGGGAAAGTCGGGGAAGTCGCGGCCGGAAAAGGGCGCAATCGCAGGTTGGCGGTCAAGAGGCAAGGGCGCGAAACCGCGCCAACACTGGGGGAACGGGCAAAAAAAATCCCAACCGGATAAGGGTTGGGATTTCACATTATGGTGGCGGAACACGGAACTGAACCCGCGTCCGTGTATGAGGCTCTTTAGGAAAGCACTGTTCTTAAGGACGCCCGCCTCTATCAAATGGCCGTTTTGCATCCTGAAAGACCGTTTGAACCAGCCCAAAGTTGCGACAGTCCCAAAATGGGACTACACTGTGGCCAATGCGAGTCATTGCCGTGTCCACCCTTCGAGCATTCTGGGAACTGCACCCTGATGCCGAGCAGCCACTGAAGGCTTGGTACGAGGAAGCGACGCTCGCATCCTGGACCCAGCCCGCTGACATCAAAGCGCAGTACCGCAGCGCCAGCGTGCTGAAAAACCGTCGCGTGGTCTTCAACATCAAAGGCAATGACTATCGACTGATCGTGGCCATTGCTTACAAGTTACAGATCGTCTACGTGAAGTTCGTCGGCACCCACAAGGAGTACGACGCTGTCGACGCAGAAACCGTTGAAATGGCCTGATCGGCCACGGAGGAAAACATGGACATCCGCCCTATCCACACCGAAGCAGACTACAAGGCGACGCTCAAAGAAATTTCGGCTTTGATGGAGTCCGACCCTGATCTAGGCACGCCGGAGGGTGATCGCCTGGACATCCTGGCCACACTGGTGCAGGCCTACGAGGCCAAGCACATTCCCATTACTGCGCCGGATCCGGTGGAAGCCATCAAGTTCCGGATGGATCAGAGCGGGCTGTCCGTCAAAGATCTTGAGCCCATCATTGGCAAGAGCAACCGCGTCTACGAAGTCCTGAGCCGCAAGCGCCCGCTCACGCTGGCTATGATCCGCAGACTGCACAAGAGTCTGGGCATCCCGGCCGATGTGCTGATTGCGGAGACGGTTGCAGGATGATCGTCGAACACTGAGCTTGGCTTCTACAGGGAACAGCGTTGTCATGGGTGCATCCGTCTTGGAGAAGAAGATGCACTACCCCGTGATGACCGAAAGGCAACTTGCCGCCCGCTGGAAGATCAGCCTGAAAACCTTGCGACGCTGGCGTTCAGACAACGAAGGGCCCACCACCAGTTACGGAGCCAGAGCCAGCACCACCTTCGCGCGTGCCGCGATGGCATGAACTTGCCCGGGAACTGGATCGTCCACTGGCCCTTGAGGGCGTGGATTCGATGATTTGGTCAAATTACCCCGCCAGCTCGTAACCCGTACTTCGCCCACCACCCGGTGTTTTCTGGAGCACTCCAAGATCCAACAGCTGCGTGATGTCGCGCAGCGCCGTGTCCGGCGAGCATTTGGCTATCGCCGCCCATTTGCTGCTGGTCAACTTGCCATCGAAACCGTCAAGCAGGCGGTTGAGCAACTTCACCTGTCGCTCATTCAGCGAGTGACCCGCCCAACGTTGCCAGAATCGCGCCTTGACCAACACCGCATCTAGGGTGGTCTGAGAACTGGCTACCGCACGGCCCAGGGTGCCAAGGAACCATGACAACCAGCCCGTGACGTCGACTGAGCCTTTCTGGGTCCGCTCGAGCACCTCGTAGTAGTCCTTGCGTTCCCGCTGGATCTGGGCCGACAGGCTGTAAAAGCGCTGAGGGCTGCCATCGGCGCGGGCAAGAAACATGTCGCCCACGGCGCGGGCGATGCGGCCGTTTCCATCATCGAAGGGGTGCAGCGTCACAAACCAGAGG
>JAEWVY010000363.1 GCA_023396625.1 Pseudomonadota bacterium
CAAGTGGCCCGGCGGTCGCGGCGCCCCGGACCGGGACCAGCCCGCCCGCGGATCCCCTGGGGGATCTGGCGCGCGCGCGCGCCAGCGCCACGACGGCCGAACCGTTCAGTTACTTCGTGCAGGCCGGGGCCTACCGCACGCCCGAGGACGCGGAAGCCCAGCGCGCCAAGCTCTCGCTGCTCGGTGTGGAGGCGAAGGTGACGGAACGCGAGCAGGCGGGTCGCACCGTCTACCGTGTGCGTGTGGGGCCGTTCAACACGCACGACGCGGCCGAGCGCGTGAAGGAACGGCTCGACGGCGCGGGCATGGAGTCCGCGCTGGTGCGGGTGCAACGCTGAAGGCGGACGCGGCGAGGCGGCAGGAACTTCCGCGCGCCGTGGCGCTCCATGCACAGGGTATACAGGAGAATTTTTCAATGAAGCGTCGTGATTTTTCGCTGGCTCTCGCCGGCTTGGGACTGTCGGCGGTCGGCGGGGTACGGGCCCAGGCCGCCAAACCGAGGGAAGGCAAGGACTACGCCGTGCTCGACAAGCGCGTGTCCACGGAAGCGCCGCAGGGCGCGATCGAGGTGATCGAGTTTTTCTCGTACAACTGCCCTCACTGCGCCGAATTCGAGCCGCTGCTCGCGACTTGGGCAAAGCAGCAGCCCAAGGACGTGACGCTACGCCGGGTGCCGGTGGCATTCATCGGCGATTTCGAGGTCAAGCAGCGCATGTATTACGCGCTCGAGGCAATGGGCAAGGTCGACGAATACCAGATCAAGGTGTTCAACGCCATCCACAGGCAGCGCCAGAATCTCGCCGGCGAGGCCGCCACCCTGGACTGGGTGCAGAAGCAGGGGCTGGACAAGGACAAGTTCGCCGAGCTGTTTCGCTCCTTTTCCGTGGCGAGCAAGGTGCGGCGCGCCACGCAGCTGCAGGACGCGTTCCGGGTCGAAGGCGTGCCGGCGCTGGGTATTGCCGGCCGCTACTACACCGACGGCACCATGGCGGGTGGCGTGACGCGGGCCCTGCAGGTGGCGGACCACCTCATCGCCCAGGCGCGCAAGACGGCCTGACGGCGCCGCCAGGCGCGCCCATGCCCAACCCTCTCCGCGCCAGCGAACCCATTGTCGCCATCGCCACCGCGCCCGGGCGCGGCGCGGTGGGCATCGTCCGGCTGTCCGGGCGGGGCCTGGAGTCTTTCGCGCAGGCGTTCTGCGGGCGCAGCCTGCGGCCGCGCGAGGCAAGCTACCTGCCCTTTCGCGACGCGGACGGCTCGGTCATTGACCAGGGACTGGCGCTGTTCTTTCCCGCGCCGCACTCCTTCACCGGCGAAGATGTGCTCGAACTTCAGGCCCATGGCGGGCCGGTGGTGCTGCAACTGCTGCTGGCGCGTTGTCTGGCGGTCGCCGCCGAGCGGGACCCGGCCCGCGGCCAGCCGCGCCTGGCGGGGCTGCGACTGGCCCGCCCGGGCGAGTTTTCCGAGCGCGCCTTTCTCAACGACAAGATCGACCTGGCCCAGGCAGAAGCGATCGCCGATCTGATCGACGCCAGCACCGAAGCGGCCGCGCGCAGCGCCAGCCGTTCGTTGGCCGGCGCCTTTTCCGCGGAAGTCCACGCCCTGCGGGACGGGTTGATCCATCTGCGCATGCTGGTGGAGGCGACGCTGGACTTTCCCGAGGAAGACATCGATTTCCTGCGCCAGGCCGATGCCCGCGGGCAGCTTCAGGGCCTGCGCCAGCGGTTGGACGAGGTGCTGGCGCGCGCGCGCCAGGGGGCGCTGCTGCGCGAGGGCATCAAGGTGGTCATCGCTGGCCAGCCCAACGCGGGCAAGAGCTCGCTGCTCAACGCGCTGGCCGGCGCGGAACTGGCCATCGTCACCCCGGTGGCGGGCACCACGCGCGACGTGGTCGGGCAGACCCTCCAGATCGAGGGCGTGCCGCTGCACGTGATGGACACCGCCGGCCTGCGCGAGAGCAGCGACGAAGTCGAGCAGATCGGCATCGCGCGTGCCTGGGGGCAGATCGAAAGCGCCGACGCGGTGTTGTTCCTGCACGATCTCACGCGCGAGGATGCTCCTGAATACAGAGCAGAAGAAGACCGTATCACGCTGGAATTGGCCCGAAAACTTTCAAAAACCGTGCCGGTGATCGATGTCTGGAACAAACTGGACGCAGCAGCCACCGGTGAAGTCCCGCATGGCGCTCTGGCGCTGTCGGCGCGCACCGGCCAGGGCCTGGACGTGCTGCGGCGCCGGCTGTTGGAGCTTGCCGGCTGGCAGGCCGCCGCGTCCGAAGGCCTGTTCATCGCGCGCGCGCGCCACGTGCAGGCCTTGCGGCGGGTCGATGGCCATCTGGCGTCCGCCGCCGCGTGCCTGACCGCGTCCGCGCCCATGCTGGACCTGCTGGCCGAGGAACTGCGCCTGGCACAGAATGCGCTCAACGAAATTACCGGTGAATTCGGTGCCGATGATTTGCTGGGCGTGATTTTTTCCAGCTTCTGTATTGGCAAGTAAGCCGGCGCACGTTGCCGGCGGCAGCGGACTTCAACGCAGGAAGCGTGCGGCGGCCTCGATGGCAGTGGTGTCGGTCTGGACGGCCCCGGGCGGGCCGCCTTTGCCCCACAATTCCCCGCCCCAGCGCATGGGGAAGAACTGGGCGCACAGCTTCACGCTGTCGATCATCGGCTGGGCCTTGGCGCGGTCGCCGCTGGTGGTGATGAGGTGGAGCGTCTTGTGCGTCATAGCGTCCCGGAAGGGCAGGCC